>NZ_JBAKHU010000047.1:0-52291 GCF_036906895.1 Micromonospora sp. CPCC 206060 | reverse complement strand
ACCATGATCCAACCCGAACGACCCAGGTCAAGCCGACCCGCCGACGAGCACCTGACCAGTCACTCCGGTGAAACCGACATTGACCGTGCCGCACCGGTCGGGGATTCTTCATGCATGGTCGTCAGCGCCGGCCCCGGCGCCCCCACGGCGCAGACCGCCCTGGACAACGTCCAGCGTTATCCCCGCGAAGCGATCGCCATCGGCCGGCAGGTACTCGCCGGACGGGTCGACGCCGACGAGCGGTCCACCGCCGAACGGGCCATCGGGCTGGCGCTGCGCGAACTCAACGACCTGCCGGGGGCGTTGTGGCACCTGCGCCGGGCGGCCCGGACCGGCCGGTCCCCCCGGGTCCGGGCACTGGCCCGGATGAGCCTCGGCTACGTACTGGCCAACGCCGGGCAGACCACCGCCGCACTCCGCGCGGTCGGCGCCGCGCTACCCCGACTGACCGGCGCGGACGCCGGGCGGGCCCGGATGCAGCGCGGGGTGGTGCTGCACTACCGGGGCCGGTTCGCCGAGGCGATCCGGGCCTACGGCGTCGCGGTCGAGATCGCCCAACGCGAGGCCGACCTGCTGTTGGAGGCCCGGGCCCGGAACAACCGGGGGCTGCTCAACGCCCACCGGGGCAACGGGCGGGGCACCGACGACCTGACCCGGTCGGCGGCCATCTTCAGCCGGCTCGGGCTCGACCTGGCCGCCACCGACGTGCGCTGGAACATCGGCATCGCCGCCGGCCAGCGGGGCGACATCGCCGGGGCGCTGCGCTGCTTCACCACCGCCGACGCGGACTACCGGCGGCTGAACGTACCGCGACCGGCGCTGCTGCTCGACCGGTTCGAGCTGCTGCTGTCGGTGCCGCTGGTCGAGGAGGCGGTCGAGGTGGCGGACACCGCCGTCCGGGAACTGCGCCGCCGGGGCATGGCCTCCGACCTCGCCGAGGCGCTGCTGGCCCGGGCCCGGGCCGCGCTGGTCGCCGGGGACCTGGCCACCGCCACCGGGGCCGCCGACGCGGCCCGGACCCGGTTCCGCCGCCAGGGACGCCGGATCTGGGCCGCCTTCGCCGGACACGTCGCGCTGCGCGCCGAGTACGCCCGGGGCACCCGTAGCCCGGCGCTGCTCGCCGCGATGGTGCGGACTGCCGACCGGCTCGACGCCACCGGCTGGCCCGATCCGGCGCTGACCACCCGGATCGAGGCCGCCCGGCTGGCCGGCGCGCTGGGCCGGACCGGCCGGGCCGCCGAACTGCTCGCGGTGGCCGCGCGGGCACACCGCCGGGGTACCGCGTCCCGGCGGGCCCAGGGCTGGTACGCGCTGGCCCTGTCCCGCCGGATGACCGGGGACGAGCGGGGCGCGGCACGGGCCCTGCGCCGGGGACTGGCCGTGCTGGACGGCCACCGGGCCGCGCTCGGCGCCACCGAACTGCGCGCGCACAGTGGCGCGCACGGGCGGGAACTGGCCGCCGAGGGCCTGGACATCGCGGTCCGTGCCGGCGCCCCGGCCCAGGTACTGACCTGGGCCGAGCGGTGGCGGGCCAACGCGCTACGGATGCGGGCCGTCCAGCCACCGGCCGATCCCGAACTGGCCGCCGCCCTCGCCGAACTGCGGATGGTGAGTACCGCGCTGGAGGACGCGCTGCTGGCCGGCCACCCGGTACAGGCGCTGCGGCGCAGCCAGGCCCGGCTGGAACAGCGCATCCTCCAGCTCACCCGGGCGGTGGGCGGCGGTGGCGGACTGGTCGCGCCACCGGGCGTACGCGCGCTCACCGGGGCGCTGGGGCCGGCCGTCCTGCTGGAACTGGTGGCGCACGGGGACCGGCTGCGGGCGGTGCTGGTCCGCGACGGCCGGGCCAGCCTGCACGACCTCGGGTCGCTCGCCGAGGCGGTCCGGCTGGCCCGGGCGCACCGGTTCGGGCTGCGCCGGCTGGTCACCACCGGGGACACGGCCAGCGCCCGGGCCGGGGTCGGCTACGCGGCCACCGCCCTGGACCGCCAGCTCTTCGACCCGGTACGCCGACAGCTCGCCGACCGTCCCCTGGTGCTCGTGCCGATCGGCGCGCTGCACGCCGTACCCTGGTCCGCCCTGCCGACCGTCACCGGGCGCCCGGTGACGGTCGCCCCCTCGGCCACCGCGTGGCTGCGGGCCGGCGACCGCACCGCGCCGGACGGACCGCCGGTGCTGGCCGCCGGTCCCCGGCTGCCGGCCGCAGAGACCGAGGTACGCCAGCTCGCCCGGGTGCTGGCCGCGCCCCGGGTGCTGACCGGCGCCGGGGCGACCGTCGAGGCGGTCACCGGCGCCCTGGACGGGGCGGGTCTGGCGCACATCGCCGCACACGGCACGTTCCGGGCCGACAACCCGCTGTTCTCCACCCTGGAGCTGGCCGACGGTCCGCTGACCGCGTACGAACTGGAACGGCTGCCCCACCCGCCCGGCTGCGTGGTCCTCTCGGCCTGCGACTCGGGCCTGTCCGGGGTACGCCCCGGTGACGAGGTGATGGGGTTCACCGCCGTACTGCTGGCCCTGGGCGCCCGCAGCCTGATCGCCACCGTGCTGCCGGTACCGGCGGACCTGACCACCACGCTGATGCTGGACCTGCACCGGCGGATGCGCGCCGGGGTGCCCCCGGCGCAGGCGCTGGCCGACGCCCAGCGGGCCTTCGACACCGGCACCGACGGGGCGGCGCACGCCACGGCGGCGGCCTTCGTCTGCTTCGGTGCCGGCTGAGCCGCCATTACCTGTCGCGGCCCTGCCCCAGCCGCCGCCTGTCGCGGCCCTGCCCCAGCCGCGCGCCGCCCGTCGCGGTTCTCAGGAAACCGGGCCATCACCCGTCCCCGGTCACCCCGGTTTCCTGGGAACCGAGTGGATCTAGGGCAGTGTGCTGCGGTACGGCGGCATGAACCGCAGCCGGGGCATCTGGTCGGCGAGCACCCCGCCGTCGACCACGAGATGGGTGCCGGTGATGTACCGGCCGGCGTCCGAGGCGAGCAGGAGCAGCGCACCCACGCAGTCGGCGGGGGTCCCGTACCCGCCGCGCAGCGGGATGCGCTGCTCCCAGGCCGCCTCGAAGGCCGCCCGGTCGAACGGGAACTTTCCGTCGATCGGTGTGGCGATCATGCCAGGGGCGATCGTGTTCGCGGTGATGCCGTGCGGCCCCAGTTCGGCGGCGAGCGAGCGGGTGAGCAGCTCGACCGCGCCCTTCGAGGCGTTGTAGTGGGCCAGTCCGGCCTCCGCCATCAGGCCGTTCTTGGAGGAGATGTTGACGATCCGCCCGGACACACCGTCGGCGATCATGTGCTCGGCGACCCGCTGGGCGAGGAAGAAGACCGCGTCCACGTTGACCCGCATCAGCTCCCGCCAACCGGCCACGGTGATCTCGTTGAAGTGCTCCAGCCGGGCCACCCCGGCGTTGTTGACCAGGATGTGCAGCGGGCCGTGGGCGGAGCGCAGCCGGTCCACGAGGGCACCGATCGCCTCGGTGTCCGCCAGGTCGAAGGGGTACCGGTGCGCGACCCGACCCAGCCCGGTCACCTGGTCGGCGACGGGACCGAGGTCCACCCCGGGCCGATCCACCAGAATCAGGTCGGCGCCGGCCGTGGCCAGCCCGACCGCGAACGCGGCACCCAGCCCCCGGGCGGCGCCGGTCACGACCGCCAGCCGGCCGGTCAGGTCGAACGACGGCGGCAGCGCGGGCGGGCCGTCCCCGACGGGCCCACCGGCGCCGGCGGGCGGTACGGCGGTCACGACAACCCCAGCAGGTCGAGCGACGGACGGTGGATGAGCTGCTCGATCTGCTCGACGTCGAGCGGGTCCAGGCCGGGGATACCGGGTACCCGGCCCACCGTCCGCAGCCCCTCGACGGAGGCGTCGACGGTGGTGAACGGGTAGTCGCTGCCGAAGAGCAGCTTCGGCCAGACCCCGTAGTCCTGGACCAGCCGGAGGCTGTGCCAGAGCTGGAACGGCCGGTAGTGCAGCGCGGAGACGTCCGCGTAGACGTGCTGGTGTTTGCGGATCACCGCGATGCACTCGCCCTCGTACGGGTGGCCGAGGTGGGCCAGCACCATCCGCAGCTCCGGGTGGCGGATCGCCACCTCGTCCAGGTGCACCGGCAGCGCGTAGCGCAGCGGCGCGGTGGAGACGAAGGTCGTGCCGGTGTGCACCAGCAGCGGCAGGCCGTGCCGCTCGGCGTAGGCGTACAGGTCGTCGTACGCCGGGTCGGCCGGATCGAAGCCGGCGTACATCGGCATCAGCTTGATGCCGCGCAGGCCGAGATCCCGGTGGCCGTGCTCCAGTTCGTCGCGCCAGCCGGGCTGGGTCGGGTCCAGGGCCAGGTAGCCGGTCAGCCGGTCCGGGTGGGCCGCCACGTACCCGGCCACCGCCGCGTCGTCGACCCAGAGCCCGGAGCGGCGGGCCTTGCCGCCGACCACGATGGTCCGGGTGTCCGCCGGGGCGGTGGCCGCGTACTGCGACCACCGCACCGTCAGGTCCACCTCGCCACCGTGCGCCCGGGCCGCCTCGGCGGCGAACGGGTCGCCGACGTGCTCCGGGCAGTCGAACAGGTGCGAGTGCACGTCGACGATCATCGCCGGTCCCGCTTCTCCCAGCCCTCGGCGAACATGTTCCAGAAGCCGTGGCTCGGCGGGTGCTCGGCGAAGACCTCGTCGACCAGTTCGATGCCGAGTCCGGGGGCGGTGGGCAGCGCGATGTGCCCGTCCACCACCGGGAGTGCACCGCGTACCGCGTCGAAGACGTAGGACTCCAGCAACCCGTCGAAGGTCTCCAGGATCTTGAAGTTCGGCATCCCGAGCACCGCGTGCACCGAGGCGGTGGTGCACAACGGTGAGTTGGAGTTGTGCGGGGCGACCACCATCGCGTGCTGGTCGGCGATCGCGGCGAGCTTGCGGACCTCGGTGAACCCACCGGCCATCGACAGGTCCGGCTGGATGATGTCGACCGCCTCGGTGGCGAACAGCCGGGCGAACTCGTACCGGTTGTGGAAGTGCTCGCCGCCGGAGATCGGCATGGTGGCCCGGGCGCGCAGTTCGGCGTACCGCTCGATGTGCGTCCAGGGCAGCGGCTCCTCGAACCAGCCCAGGTCGAACGGTTCCAGCTCGCGGACCAGCCGCACGGCGGTGTGCATGGCGAACCGGGCGTGCCCCTCGACGAAGAGGTCCACCTCGGGGCCGACCGCGTCGCGGACCGCGGCCACGATGTCGACCGACCGGCGCAGCTCGGTGCGGGACAGCTCGCCGAGCCCGGCGCCGAACGGGTCGAACTTCAACGCGGTGTAGCCCCGGGCGACGGTGGCCACCGCCCGCTCGGCGAAGGCGGCCGGCTCCCGGTCGCCGGTGTACCAGCCGTTGGCGTAGACCCGGACCCGGTCGCGGCAGGCACCGCCGGTGAGCCGGTACGCCGGTACCCCCAGCGCCTTGCCCATCAGGTCGTAGAGCGCCTGGTCGACGCCGGAGAGCACGATTCCGCCGACGTCCCCGCCGCGCAGGAAGTCGCCCTGGTAGAGCCGGAGCCAGATCTCCTCGACGTCGAACGGGTCGGCGCCGATCAGGTGCCGGCCGGCCATCGCCTCGGCGAGTTGGCAGGTCTCCCGCCCCCGGTACGGGTGGGTGATCTCGCCGACGCCGGAGAGCCCGGTGTCGGTGTGCACCCGCACGTAGGAGAAGTCCCGCCAGGCGGTGCCGAGGGTGAGGGTCTCCACCCGGCTGATCCGGCCGGCCGGACCGACCGGGCGGGTGGTGTCGACGGTGAGCATCAGGACGCCCCTCCGGCCCCGCCCGCCTGCGCGCCACCCATGGTGGCCGTACCCGCCTGCGCGCCACCCATGGTGGCCGTACCCGCCTGCGCGCCACCCATGGTGGCCGTACCCGCCTGCGCGCCACCCATGGTGGCCGTACCCGCCTGCGCGCCACCCATGGTGGCCGTACCCGCCTGCGCGCCACCCATGGTGGCCGTACCCGACAGTTCGGTCACCCCACCGGCGGCCAGGGTGTCGGCGACCGCCGTCCGGGTGGCCTCCAGCAGGTGGTCGACGTCGGCGTCGGTGTGCGCGTACGAGATGTGGCTGCGCTTGAGGTTGAGCGGCAGCTCGAAGATGCCGTGCTCGGACAGCCGCCGCCGGTAGCCGATGAACATGCCCGCATCGTTGCGCAGCAGGTCGTCGTAGGTACGGGGAACCGGCCCGGACATGAAGTAGCTGACAAAGACCGAGCCGTACCCGGTCACCACGGCGTCCACGTCGAGGCCGGCGAAGACCTCGGCCAGCCCGGCGCGGACCCGCTCGCCGAGCCGGTAGACGTGCTCGTGCACCGGTTCGTCGCGGAGCTTCGCCAGGGTGGCCAGCGCGGCGGCGACCACGGCCGGGTGGCCGTTGTAGGTACCGGCGAAGAACGCGGGCGCCCCGGGGCGGGTGCTGAACAGGTCCATCAGGTCGGCCCGGCCACCCAGCGCCCCGATCGGGTAGCCGTTGGCGATGGCCTTGCCGAGGGTGGTCAGGTCGGGGGTGATCCCGCTGATCCGCTGCCAGCCGCCGAGGTCGTGCCGGAAACCGGTGATCACCTCGTCGAAGATGAGCACGCTGCCGGCCCGGGTGCACTCGTCCCGCAGGGCCGCCAGGAAGTCCTGGTCGGGCAGGAGACAGCCGACGTTGTGCGGGACCGGCTCGACGATGACCGCGGCGATGTCGGCGCCGTGTTCGGCGAAGGCCGCCCGGACCGCCGCCACGTCGTTGAAGCGCAGCACCAGGGTCGCGTCGAGCACCTCCGGCAGGATGCCGGTGGAGATCGGGTCGGGTACGCCCACCCGGTCCGGGGCGGAGATGACGTTGAGGCTGACCGAGTCGTGCCAGCCGTGGTAGCAGCCCTGGAACTTGACCACCAGCCGACGGCCGGTGGCCGCCCGGGACACCCGCAGGGCGTGGAAGGTGGCCTCGCTGCCGGTGCTGGTGAGCAGCACCTTGTCGATGCTGGGAATCAGCTCGGCCAGGGTCTCGGCGAGTTCCACCTCGCCGTCGGTGACGGCCACGCCGCACAGGTCGAGCCGCTGGCCGACCGCCGCGACGGCGGCATTGACATCGGGGTCGTTGTGGCCGAGCAGGGGCGGCCCGAAGGCCGCGTGGTAGTCGGTGTACTCGCGCCCGTCGGCGTCCCAGAAACGCGCGCCGGACGCCCGGGTGATCACCAGGTCGGTGAGGCCGGGGATGCTGCGCTGCCCGCTGTTGACGCCACCGGGGATGACCCGGCGGGCCCGCTCGGCGAGCGAGGTACCGGACGGGGCCGAACGTGGATTCACACCTAACTCCTCATCGGTGCGGCGTCCGCCACCCAGCCCGGTCGCGGACCCCGCGGTGTCTTCCGCCGCAGGAGGAACTTGTCGAAATTTCAGAACACTGTTCGGTATTACCAAACGCTGTTCGGGATACTAGGCACGCCTGATCGCTATGGTCAACACAGGTGCGACGCTTTTCCCGAACAAATTTGCTACGCTGTTCGGCCTTGACGAACACGGCCGGTGTTCCTGTCCGAAAGAAGGACCATGACCGTCACCGAAGATGCGGACACCTCCCGCTACCTGGTGCGCAGCGTCAGCCGCGCGGCCGAGGTGCTGGAGGCGCTCGCCGCCGCCACCCCGGGCCAGGGGCTCAGCGTCACCGACGTGGCCCGGGCCTGCGGGCTGTCCAAGAGCGCGGTCTTCGCCACCCTGCACACCCTCTGCCAGCACGGGCTGGCCGCCGACGACGGCGAGGGGATGAACCGGCGCTACCGGCTCGGGATGACCCTGGCCCGGCTCGGGGTACGCGCCCAGGAGCAGCTCTCGCTGCGCGACATCGCCCGGCCGGTGCTCACCGCGCTGACCCGGGACACCGCGCTCAGCTCCCGGCTGGCCGTACCCGAGGGCGCCCACGCGGTGGTCATCGACCAGGTCAGCAACGGCGAGCGGATCCAGATCGAGCTGCGGATGGGCACCCGGGAACTGCCGCACTGCACCGGGCTGGGCAAGGCGCTGCTGGCCGAGATGACCCCGGCCCAGGTCAGCGAGCTGATCGACCGCGTCGGCCTGCCCCGGCGTACCGACCACACCATCACCGATCTCGACTCGCTGCTGGCCCACCTGGCCGACGTCCGGCAGGCCGGGTACGCGCTCGACGACGAGGAGGACGCCGAGGGGGTGTTCTGCATCGGCAGCGCGCTGCGGGACCACTCCGGCGGCTGCGCCGGGGCGATCAGCGTCACCGGTCTGAAGCTCGGACTGCCGAGCTGGCGGTACCAGGAACTCGGCCGGCAGGTCCGGCAGGCCGCCGAGCTGATCTCCACCCGACTCGGCTACGCCGTCTTGACACCGCCTCCACCTGCTGTTTAACGTCTGCGCCAACGTCCCGGCCCCCGCCGCGACGGGCCCGCGACCAGGTCGCGACCCGTCCGGAGTGCACCGGGACGGTCGCGGTCCACCGCGACGCATCTCGGGCAACAGCTGACTCCCGTCGCACCGCAGCCCCGGTCACGGGACGTATCCGGTCAGCAGCTCCGCCGCCTGCGCGCCCCGCGCGTTCGCCCGACCCTCCCCCGCCCACCGGCGTGCCCGCCGGTCGACGGTTTCTGCCCGGTGCACGGCGTCCCGCCGTACGCCGGCCACCCCCCACCGCCGTACGGTGCCCCGCCGTACGGCCGGACCCGAAGGTTGAGGCTGCCATGGGTCAACCCGGCTCGTCCGCACTCCCCCGCGACCCGGTGCTCCAGGCGGACACCGTCGCCGCGCTCCGCCTGATCGCCCCCGCCACGCTCGCTGCCCGCACGGTGGTGCGGGTGGCCGGGTACCACGCCCCCGGTGACGGCGGTGGCATCCTGCTGCACTGGGACCCGACCAGCACCGCCGCCAGCAACGGCGGCACCGTGCACGACCCGTACGGCAGGCCGGCCGGCCGCTGGCTGGCCCTGCACACCGGGGTCGGTGACTTCCGGATGTTCGGCATCTTCGACCGGGAGACCCCGGCCGACGCCGCCCTCGACGCGATGGTGGCCGACCCGTCGATCCGCCGGATCGAGGCCCACACCGACCTGCGCTTCGTCAAGCGGCACACCTTCGACCGCAGTGACATCGAGCTGGACTTCGGTGGGCACACCGTGCACACCGACGGTATCGAGCGCAACATCCACGACAACCCGTTCGGCGCGGTGCTCTACTTCCGGGGCACGGTGACCGACACGACGGTCACCCACACCCTCACCGAGACGGTGCCGGAACTCTCCGACGTGTTCCAGGTGCCGGACTCCGGACGCTTCGCGGTCGGCCAGTGGTGGACCGCGACCAGCAACTCGCTCGTCGGCCGGGACGAGCGGGACCTGCAGAAGATGGTCCAGGTCACCGGAATCGTCGACGGTACGCACATCCGGGTGAACTACCTCAACGGCTGGGAACTGGCCCCGGGCCGCACCATCACCTGGACCCGGGTCGAGCCGGTGCAGCGGGCGCACGTGCGCAACATGGTCTTCCTCGGCTACGTCGCCTTCACCGGCGAGTACCCGGGCTCCGGCCCGGACGACCGGGAGTACAGCGGCTCCCACCCGGTGGCGTACGAGTACGCGGTCCGCTGCGACGTCTCCGGCATCGACGCCACCGGCACCTGGTGGCCGGTGATCATGCGCCGCTGGTGCACCCACTTCACCACCGCGAACTGCACCCTGAAGAACCCGCCGACCGTGATGTACGGCGGCGCCGGCTACCTCACCCAGCAGATCTACTGCCTCTACGGGCACATCGTCGACTGCCGCAGCTCCAACGCCCGGCACCTCAACGACCTGACCGCCTCGGCCTACTGCACGGTGGAGAACTGCCACGGTGACGGCGACGACGCCGGTGGCAACCCGTTCACCACCCACGGGCAGTACGAACACGACCTGGTCTTCACCGGCAACTCCGGCCTGATGGACATCGCCAACAGCGGTGGCCAGTGGGGCATCAGCGCCAAGCGGATCACCATCCGCCGGCACGTCTGCTCCTGGTTCGTGGCCGGCACGAAGATCACCGACCTGACCCTGGAGGACGTCCGGGTCATCGCCCGGTCCACCTTCGACCCGGCCGGCACCCTCCAGGTCAACGCGGACGGCATCCAGATGCGGGGCTGCTCGGCGCGGACGTTGAGCATCGCCCAGCGCTCGGCCCGCTCCCGCCGGCCGAACATCATCGCCGACTGCGACTTCGACCAGCCCGCCGGAACGGTCATCGTGCAGACCCCGGTGAGCAACCCGGTGCACTTCGTCCGGACCACCTTTCGTGGCCTGGACGGCGCGATCATGCGCGGCGCCGGGCCGGTGCACTTCACCGACTGCACGCTGACCGGCACACCCGGCGCGGCACCGCTGAGCATCGGCAGCGCCGAGGTGGTGGTGCACGGCGGCACCCTGGCCGACACCGGCATCGAACTGTCCGCAGTCCGCGACCAGCGCCTGGTGGTCGACGGCGGCGCCCGGGTCACCGGCACCAACGCCCGGCGGGCGCTGCTGTCCCGGGCCGCCGGGACCGGGAAGGTCCGGGTCGAACTCGGCGACTACACCAGCAGCGCGGCCGACGCCGAAACCGCGCACGTCCGGATCGAGACCGGCACCAACCGGTACCGGGCGGTCGGTGCCCGCTTCTCCGGCGGCCGGCTGGTCCTCGCCGAGGCCGGCTTCGGCACCGGATCGGCCCTGCTGCACACCGGATGCGTCGAGGAGGGGGTCGGCCGCGCGCTGCCCGCCGACTCCGCCCACGTCGCCACCGGCGACAACCTCACCCTCTGACCTGCTCCCCGGACAAGGAGTACCCCCGTGAACAGCTCCGAACCGACCACCCGCCGTACCCTGCTGCGCGCCTCCGGCCTCGGTGGCCTGGCGCTCGCCGGCACCGCACTGGCCATGCCCACCTCGATGGCGTACGCCGCCCCCGAGGAGCCGGCCACCGCCACCGAGCCGCTCAGCCCCGGCCGGGACACCATCGGACACGTCCCGACCGTCGCCGCGCTGCTCGGCATTCCATTGGACCAGCTGCACGACGGGCAGGTCGTGCACGTCGACGGGTACCACGCCGCCGGGGACGGTGGCGCCCGGCTGGTCCGCTGGGTCGCGGCCAGCACCACCGCCGGCAACGGCGGTACCGTGCTCGACCCGCACCGCAGCGCCCCGGCGCCCGGCCGCTGGCACCAGTTGCACAGCGGCGTCGTCGAGTTCCGGCACTTCGGCATCTTCGACGCGACCGCCCCGGCCGACGCCGCGCTCGACGCGATGGTCAACGACCCGACGGTGTACCGCATCGAGGCCCACTCCGACCTGCACTTCGTCAAGCGGCACACGTTCTTCCGCAGCGACCTGGAGTTCGACTTCGGTGGCCACACCATGTCCACCAAGGGCATCGAGGACGCCGGCCGGGACGACCCGTTCGCCGCCGTGCTCTTCTTCAAGGGCAAGGTCACCGAGCAGGTGCACACCCACACCCTGACCGAGACGGTCCTGGAGGGCTGGGACTCGTTCCAGGTCGCCGACTCCGCGAAGTTCGCCGTCGGCCAGTGGTACGCCGTCGAGGTCAACCAGCTCGCCGGTCGCTGGGAGAAGGAACTCCAGAAGCTGGTCCAGGTCACCCAGATCATCGACGGCACACACATCCGGATCAACTACAAGAACGGCTGGGAGCTGGCCGCCGGGCGGACCCTCACCTGGACCCGGGTCGAGCCGGTGGCCCGGGTGCACGTGCGCAACCTGGTCTTCACCGGCAACGGCGCCGACCAGTACACCGGTTCGCACCCGCTGGCCTACGAGTACGCGGTGCACTGCGACGCCACCGACATCGACGCCACCGGCACCTTCTGGCCGGTGATCATGCGCCGCTGGAGCACCTACTTCCACACCGCCCGGTGCACGCTGACCAACCCGACCTCGGTCACCTGGGGTGGGGCCGGCTACCTCACCCAGCAGATCTACTGCCTCTACGGGCACGTCGAGGACTGCCGTACCTCCAACGCCCGGCACCTCAACGACTGGACCGCCTCGGCGTACTGCTACGTGACCAACTGTCACGGCGACGGCGACGACCAGGGCCCGTTCGTCACCCACGGCCAGTACGAGCACGACCTGGTCTACACCGGCAACTCCGGGCTGATGACCTTCGCCAACTCCGGTGCCGCATGGGGATCGGCGGCCAAGCGGATCACCGTCCGCAAGCACGTCTGCTCGTGGTTCGTGGCCCGGGTCAAGGTCACCGACCTGACCCTGGAGGACGTCCAGGTGATCCGCAAGGCCGGCCTGGCCGGCTCCGGCATGCTCTGGGTCAACGCCGACGGCATCCAGATGCGCGGCTGCTCGGCCGACGACACGCTGATCATCTCGCAGGCCTCCACCCGCTCCGGGCGGCCCAACATCATCGAGGGCTGCACCTTCAAGCTGGCCGCGCCGGCCACCCAGGTGGTGCAGCCGAACGTGACCGTGCCGGTGCACCTGGTCCGGTCGACCATCACCGGGGTCAACGGGCACACCTTCAACGGCACCGGAGCGCTGCACCTGACCGACGTGACCCTGACCGGGGCGCCCGACGCGGCCCCGATCGTGGTCAAGGCCGCCGAGGTGCGGATCACCGGCGGCACGTTCACCGACACCGGCATCAAGCTGGCCGCCGCCGCCGACCAGCGGATCACCGTCGGCGGCGGCGCGGTGGTCCGGGGTACCAACGCGGCGAAGGCGCTGCTCTCCCGGGACGCCGCCACCGGTGCCGTCCGCTGGGAGCTGGGCAGCTACCTGAGCACGGCCGGCGACGGCGAGACCGCGCACGTGCGGATCGAGTCCGGCCGCAACCGGTACGCGGCGGTCGGCACCCAGTTCACCGGCGGTCGGCTGAAGCTGACCGACGGCGGCTTCGGCGACGGATCCTACCTGCACCACACCGGGTGCGTCGAGGAGGGCCTGGCCGACCGGAGCATGCCGACCGCCGGGCCTCGGGTGCGCGACACCGGGAACCTGAGCGTCTGACCGGCCCCCACGGGTGGCGAGAGAGGAGAGTGTCGTGGAGCAGCAGGACCGGCCGGTGCGGGTGGCGCTGGTGGGCGCCGGCAACCGGGGCCAGACGTACGCCCGCTGGGTGGCCGACCACCCGCAGCGGGCCACCCTGGTCGCGGTCGCCGACCCGCGCGCGCACCAGCGGAACCTGGTCGCCTCGGCACACCCCGGCGCGGTCGGCTTCGCCGACTGGCAGGACCTGCTGCTGGCCGGGGTACCGGCCGACGCGGTCATCATCGCCACCCAGGACCGGATGCACGTGGAGCCGGCCGTGGCGTTCGCCTCGGCCGGCCACCACATGCTGGTGGAGAAGCCACTGGCGCCCACTGCCGAGCAGTGCCGGCAGATCGTCGCGGCGGTACGCGCCACCGGCGTGCTCTTCGCCGTCTGCCACGTGCTGCGCTACACCCCGTACACCGACCTGGTGAAGCGGGTGGTCGACAGCGGGGTGCTGGGTGAGATCGTCAGCGTCCAGCACCTGGAGCCGGTCGGCTGGTGGCACTACGCGCACTCCTACGTCCGGGGTCCGTGGCGGCGGGAGGACCTGGCCACCCCGATGCTGCTGGCGAAGTCCAGCCACGACCTGGACTGGCTCAGCTACGTCACCGGCCGGCGGATCGAGCGGGTGGCCAGCTTCGGCGGGCTGCGGCACTTCCGCCCCGACCAGCGCCCGGCCGGGGCCGCCGACCGGTGCCTGGACTGCCCGGTGGAGTCGACCTGCCCGTACTCGGCACTGAAGCTCTACCTGCCCACGCTGCGCGAGCGCGGCCCGGTCTGGCCGGTCAGCGTGGTCACCGACGGCACCGACGAGGCCGCGCTGACCGAGGCGCTGCGCACCGGCCCGTACGGGCGCTGCGTCTACGCCAGCGACAACGACGTCGTCGACCATCAGGTGGTGGCGATGGAACTGACCGGCGGGGTGACCGCCACGTTCACCATGACCGCGTTCACCGCGCAGACCCACCGGCAGACGCGGCTGTTCGGCACGCACGGGATGCTCACCGGGGACGGGGAACGGGTCCGGGTGTACGACTTCCGCACCGACACGATCGAGCAGCTCGACGCGGGTACGGTCGGCGGCTCCACCGCCGCCGACGACCACGGCGGCGGCGACAGCGGCGTGATGGACGCGTACATCCGGGCGGTCGCCACCGGCGACGGCCGGCACATCCGGTCCGGGCTGGACGAGTCGCTCGCCAGCCACCTGGCGGTCTTCGCCGCCGAGACGGCCCGGCACAGCGGCACGGTCGTCGCCGTACCCGCCCAGTGACCGTGACCACCTGACACATCGGGAGACACACCATGAGGTTCATGCGGATCGGACCGGTCGGCGCGGAGCGGCCGGTGCTGTTCGACGGCACCGGCCACTTCGACCTGAGCGGGGTGACCGCCGACATCGACGGGGCGTTCCTCGCCGCCGACCCGGTCGCTCGGGTACGCGCGGCCGGCCCGCTGCCGCGCATCGACGTCACCGGGCAGCGGGTCGGGGCGCCGATCGCCCGACCGGGCGCGGTGCTCTGCATCGGGCAGAACTACGCCGCGCACGCCGCCGAGTCCGGCGCCGAGCCACCCGCCGAGCCGATCCTGTTCTTCAAGTCCCCGAACACGGTCGTCGGTCCGCACGACGACGTGCTCGTCCCGCGCGGCTCGACGAAAACCGACTGGGAGGTGGAGCTGGCCGTGGTGATCGGCACCCGGGCCCGCTACCTGGAGTCCCCGGCCGAGGCGCTGGCCCACGTGGCCGGGTACGCGGTCACCAACGACGTCTCGGAACGCGACTTCCAGTTCGCCGATCCGGGTGGCCAGTGGGGCAAGGGCAAGTCCTGCGAGACGTTCAACCCGCTCGGACCGTGGCTGGTCACCCCGGACGAGGTGGGTGACCCCCAGCAGCTCCGGCTGCGCTCCTGGATCAACGACGAGCCCCGGCAGGACTCGTCCACCGCCGACATGATCTTCGACGTGGCGTACCTGATCTGGCACCTGTCCCGATACCTGGTGCTCGAACCGGGCGACGTGGTCAACACCGGCACGCCGCAGGGGGTGGCACTGTCCGGCCGGTTCCCGTACCTCACCGCCGGGGACACCATGAGCGTCGCCATCGACCGGCTCGGTCAGCAGCGCAACCGGCTCGCCCCGGCATGACCGACGGCGTCATCCACCGGCCGGCCACGGCCGCGGACGTACCGTCGCTGCTGGCCACCTGGGCCGAGTCGTTCGACGGGGCGGACGTCGGCCTGCTCTGGGCCCGGGATCCGGGCCGGCTGCCGCGCACCTTCGTGGCGGTACGGGACACGGAGGTGCTCGCCGCCGTCTACTACCTGCCCCGGCGGGTACGCGACGCCGCCGGGCACATCGACCTGGTGGGTGGGGTGGCCAACGTGGCCACCCGCCCGTCGGCCCGGGGGCGGGGCCATGTGCGGCGCCTGCTCGAACTGGCCGGCACGGCGATGGCCGCCGACGGCTGTGCCTGGTCGCTGCTGTTCACCGGAACCCCCGAGGTGTACCGCAGCAGTGGTTTCCAACCGTTCACCCTCGGCTACCGCAGTGGTCGACCGGTCCGGCCGGCGGCACCGGCCGTGCCGGGCTGGTCGGTGCGGCCCGCCCCGCTGGCCGACTGGCCGGAGATCGCCCCGGTGCACCGGGCCTTCAACGCCCGTCGCCCGCTGAGCACCGTCCGCACCGCCGACGACTGGGGGCGCCGGGTGCCGTTCTGGTACGCGCCACCGGCGGAACTGCTGGTCGCGCGGCGGCACGGCCAGGTGGGCGGGTACCTGGTGACCCAGCGGTCGGGCGACCGGCTGCGGGTCGTGGAGGTGGCGGTCTGGCCCGGTCAGGAGGACGCCCTGGCCGCCCTGTTCAGCACCGTGGCGGCCCGGGCCGAGGCGGCCGGGGTGCCGCGGATCGAGGCCCGGCTACCCGCCGACCCGGCGATCGAGCTGGCCCTGCCCTGCCTGCTGACCGACCCGGTGGCCGAGACCGACGCCACCGGCATGGTCCGGCCGGTACGCGCCTCCGCCGAGCACCTGACGGCGCTGCTCACCGCGCCCGGCGCCTTCCACTGGCCGGGTGACTACCTGTGAGCCGTCCCGTGCGGGGTGGCGGCAACGACGTCGAGCAGGTCACCCCGGTGGTCGCCGGGCACGGCGAGGGGCCGGTGTGGTGCCCGGCCGAGCAACGGCTGTGCTGGGTGGACCTGCTCGCCGGGGACCTGCTCTCCTACGATCCGGTAACCGGCGGCATCGGCCGCCGGCACGTCGCGGACGTGCTGGCCGCGCTGCGCCCGAGGGCGGGCGGCGGGTTGGTCGCCGCCGTCGGGCGGGGGTTCGCGCTGCTCACCGACGACACGGTGGAGCTGCTGCCGGAGGTCTGGTCGGACCCGTCGGTACGGATGAACGACGGCGGCTGCGATCCCCTCGGCCGGTTCTGGTGCGGCTCGATGGCGTACGACGCGGCACCCGGCCGGGGGGCGCTCTACCGGCTCGACCCGGACCGCTCGGTGCACACCGTCCTGACCGGGGTGACCGTCTCCAACGGGCTCGCCTGGACCCGGGACGGTCGGACCGCCTACTACGTCGACTCGGCCACCCGGCGGGTGGATGCGTTCTGCTTCGACCCGACCAGTGGGGAGCTGGCCGACCGGCGGCCGGTGGTGACCGTGCCGCCGGAGGCGGGACTCCCCGACGGGCTCTGCGTGGACGCCGACGGCGGGATCTGGGTGGCGCTCTGGGACGGTGGTGCGGTGCGCCGGTACACCCCGGACGGTCGGCTCTCGGCGGTGGTGGAGCTGCCGGTGGCCCGCCCGACCGCCTGCACCTTCGGCGGCCCCGGGTACGCCGACCTGTACGTCACCACCTCCCGGCAGGGACTACCGGCCGACGACCCGGCACCGGCGGGCGCCCTGTTCCGGGTCCGGCCCGGGGTGACCGGCTTCGCCCCACTGCCCTTCGCCGGTTGACCCGACCCGCACAGCCGGCACGATCCGCACGGCCGGCACGCCCGGCACGCCCGGCACGGCCGGCACGCCCCGCCGCGCCGCGACCTGCTGCGGTTTTCAGGATGTCGGGGCATCCGGACGGCTCGGACACCCCGACATCCTGAAAACCGCGGCGGGCTATGCCCGGACGCGGCCGATGGCAGAGTGGCCGGTTGACCACAGGGCAGGCACATGGTCTGCTCGACAGGTAGCCATAATGACAATCGTTACTGTCCCTGCGGGTAGCCGGGGAGGACCATGGCGTCGACCGTCGACCACCGGGACCCCCGGCGACCGGGCGGGCAGCCGGTCGAGGCCCACCTGTTCCTGCTCGCCGGGCAGCACCCCGGGGCGAGCGCCGCGCAGGCGCTGGCCGACGCGCACACGTACGGGCTTGCCGCCGAGGCCGCCGGGTACGCGGGCGTGTGGATGGCCGAACACCACTTCATCCGGTACGGGGCCTGCCCGTCGGCGGTCGCCTTCGCCGGACACCTGCTCGGCGCGACCCGCCGGATCACGGTCGGCACCGCCGCCTGCATCCTGTCCAACCGGCATCCGGTCGCGTTGGCGGAGGAGGCAGCCCTGCTCGACGAACTGTCCGGCGGGCGGTTCCGCCTCGGGATCGCCCGGGGCGGGCCCTGGGTCGACCTGGAGGTGTTCGGCACCGGCCTGGCCCGCTACGCGGAGGGCTTCGCCGACGCGGTCGACCTGCTGGCGTCGTGGCTGTCCGGGGCGCCGGTCGTTGCCGGCAACGCCGCCTTCCCGTTCCGGCCGGTCCACGTCGTACCCCGACCGCGCCGGCCGGTACCGGTGTGGATCGCCGCCACCTCGGCACCGACCGTGGACCTCGCCGCCCGGCACGGCTTCCCGCTGCTGCTGGGCATGCACGCCACCCTGGCCGAGAAGGCGGCGCTGCTGGAACGGTACGCCGAGGTGGCGGCGGCGCACGGGCACGATCCCGGCGCCGTCGACCACGCCAGCGCGCACCTGGCGTACCTGGCCGACGACGACGCGACGGCCGCGCAGACGGTCCGTCCCGGACTGTCCGGCCTGTTGGCGGGTACCGACGACTACGTCCGGCTCGACGGGTCCACCGGATCCGCCCACCGGCGGGACCGGTACGTCGCACACCTGCTCGACCTGCACCCGGTCGGTGGGGTCGACCGGTGCCGGGACCGGATCCGCGCCGCAGCGGAGTTGCCCGGGGTCCGGCATCTGCTGCTGATGGTGGAGGCCGCCGGTGGCCGCGAACGGACGGTGGCGAATATCCACCGGTTCGCCCGCGACGTGCTCGACCTGACCCCGACCCCGACCTGACCCGGCCAGCGATCCAGGCTGACCCGGCCGCGATCCGGGCCGCGCCGGCCAGCGGACCTGACGTCAGCGTTCCTCGCGGAAGTCGACGTGCCGGCGGACCAGCGGGTCGTACTTACCCAGCACCAGTCGGTCGGGGTCGTTGCGGCGGTTCTTGCGGGTGACGTACGGGTAGCCGGTGCCGGCGGTGCTGCGGAGCCTGACCATCGGTCGGACATCGGTCTGGCGGGCCATCTAGCGCTTCACCCCCCGGGCGCGCAGTTCAGCGACGACCTTCTCGATCCCCTTGCGGTCGACCGTCTTGAGCGCCTTCGCGGTGAGGGTGAGGGTCACCCAGCGCCGCTCGGACGGCAGCCAGTAGCGGTGCTGCTGGAGGTTGAGGTTCCACCGGCGGCGGGTGCGCCGGTGGGAGTGGGACACCGCGCACCGAAGCATGGCCAGCGGGTCGACCGACACCCCACCCGACCGCCGACACCGGCAGCAGCTTGCCATACAATGAAAATCGTTTTCAACAAGACGAGAGGACCGTGATGCCGTCCCCACCCGCACCACGCGACGCCACGACCACGTCCACCGACAACCGTCCGGCGCTGACCGTTCTCAGCGGGTTCTGGCCGGCCGCGACGTTCGCCACCGCCCGGGCCCTGCTCGCGGCGGACCCGTCCCTGCTGCTCATCCGGCACGACCTGACCGGCATCCGGGCCGGCATGGTCCGCCGCGTCGTCCGCACCGGTAGCGGCATCGTCGAGGACGAACAGGTCACCCTGGTCCACGGCTGCGTCTCCTGCACCCTGCGCGAGGACGTGCTGCCCACCCTGGCCCGACTCGCCCGCACCGGCCGCGACCTGCTCCTCCTGCTCCCCGACGTGGTCGAGCCGGAGGCCGTCGCCGCCGCCTGCGCCCACTGCCTCGTCGGTGGCACACCGCTCACCGACCTGCTCCGCGTCGACTCCTACCTCACCGTCGTCGACGCCGAACACCTGCTCGACGGCCTGACCAGCACCGACGACCTTCGGACCCTCGGCATCCAGGCCGCCGACGACGACCACCGCGGCCTCGCCGACGTCATCGCCCGCCAGATCGAGTACGCCGACACGGTCGTCCTGTGGGGACGGCACCCCGACGGCCCGTACGACACCGACCGCCTCGCCGTCCTGCTCCACCGGATGGCCCCCTGGGCCGCCCACTTCCGCCTCGACGGCGACCTCGTCGACGCCCACGACCTCACCCGCCGGCTACGGCACACCCACCGGCACCGCCCGGAGACCCCCAGCGTCCTCAACCGGGGCCTGCAGGGCCACGCCCTCGGCCTACACGAGCCGCAACCCGACCAAGGCGTGGTCTCCGCCGTGTTCCGGGCCCGCCGGCCGTTCCACCCCGCCCGGTTGCACGACGTCCTTGAGGAGGTCAACGCCGAGATCATCCGCTCCCGAGGGCACATCTGGCTCGCCAGCCAACCCGACACCGTGATCGGCTGGGAGTTCGCGGGCGGCGGTCTCGCCCTGGCCGGACTCGGCCCCTGGCTGACCGCCCTACCCGACGTACGGTGGACACACGTCGACAACCAGCGCCGGCTCGCCGCCGCCCTCGACTGGGATCCCTACTACGGCGACCGCCACCAGCACCTTGTCCTCATCGGTCTGGACACCGACCCGGTCGACCTGCACCGTACCCTCACCGGCTGCCTGCTCACCGACGCCGAACTCGCCGACGGCGAGGACACCTGGCGCACCTGGCCCGACCCCTTCGCCGGCTGTTTCCCCCTCGACCCGCCCCGGCACGCCGACAGCGACGTCGCACCGTCCCGTACGGGTTGAGTCAGCCCACCGTCAGCCGAGCCCCATGGCCGTGACGTAGCGCTCGGCAGGGCCCGGTTGCGGGGTCGACGCCAGGCTCGCCCAGTAGACGCCGTTCGCCCGGAACAGCAACCGCGCCTCGACCAGGTACCGGCGGACCGTGACGTGGTCCACCTCCCCGTCCGTGCACCACATCCGCAACCGGTCGTCGACCGTCGCCCGGGCAGATCTGAGGGTGCCCGTCACGGGGCCGGCAGCGCAGTGGCAGGCTGAACGGATCACCAACGACGGTGCAGTGCCGGGAAGAACCACAAGAAACAGGAGCGTCCGGATGGTCACGGATGTCACCACCACCGCCGAGTGGCAGGCCCTGCGGGAGCACGCCGAGAAGATGCGGGGTACCCACCTGCGGGAGCTGTTCGCCGCCGACCCGCAGCGCGGGGAGCGGCTCGCCGGGCAGGCGGCCGACCTGTACGTCGACTACAGCAAGAACCTCGTGACAGACGAGACCGTCACGCTGCTCACCGCGCTCGCCCGGCGGGTACGGCTGACCGAGCGGATCGCTGCCATGTGCTCCGGCGTACACATCAACGCCACCGAGGACCGGGCGGTGCTGCACACCGCGCTGCGCCTGCCCCGGGACGCCGCGCTCGTGGTGGACGGTCAGGACGTGGTGGCCGATGTGCACACCGTGCTGGACCGGATGGCCGCGTTCGCCGACCGGGTGCGCTCCGGCCAGTGGCAGGGGCACACCGGGGAACGGATCCGCACCGTGGTCAACATCGGTATCGGCGGCTCCGACCTCGGGCCGGTGATGGCGTACGAGGCGTTGAAGGCGTACCGCGACGCCGGTCTCACCTGCCGGTTCGTGTCGAACGTCGATCCCACGGACATCCACGACAAGATCCACGACCTCGACCCGGCCAGCACCCTGTTCGTGGTGGTCTCCAAGACCTTCTCCACCCAGGAGACCCTGGCCAACGCGCGGGAGGCGCGGCGCTGGCTGCTGGCCGGGCTGGGCGGTGACGAGGGGGCGGTCGCCCGGCACTTCGTCGCGGTGAGCACCAACCGGCAGCGGGTGCAGGACTTCGGCATCGACCCGGAGAACATGTTCGGGTTCTGGGACTGGGTGGGCGGCCGGTACTCGCTCCCCTCGGCGGTGGGCCTGTCGGTGATGCTGGCCATCGGGGCGGAACGGTTCGGCGAGATGCTGGCCGGCTACCACGCCATGGACGAGCACTTCCGGATTACGCCGGTCGAGCGGAACATCCCGGCTCTGCTCGGCCTGCTGAACGTTTGGTACACCACCTTCCTCGACGCGCCGACCCACGCGGTACTGCCGTACTCGCAGTACCTGCACCGGTTCCCGGCGTACCTGCAGCAGTTGACCATGGAGAGCAACGGCAAGTCGGTGACCGTCGGCGGGGCACCGGTGACGTACCGGACCGGGGAGATCTTCTGGGGCGAGCCCGGCACCAACGGTCAACACGCCTTCTACCAGCTCATGCACCAGGGAACCGCGCTGATCCCGGCCGACTTCATCGCGTTCAGCGAGCCCAACCACGATATCGGCGACATGCACGACCTGTTCATGTCGAACTTCTTCGCGCAGACCGCGGCGCTGGCCTTCGGCCGTACCCGGGAGGAGGTGGCAGCCGAGGGGACCGCTGCGGGGCTGGTGCCGCACAAGGTCATGCCGGGCAACCACCCGACCACGTCCATCGTCGCGCCCCGGCTCACGCCGGCCACCTTCGGACAGTTGGTGGCCCTCTACGAGCACATCGTCTTCACCGAGGGCGCCATCTGGGACATCAACCCGTTCGACCAGTGGGGTGTGGAGCTGGGCAAGGTGATGGCCAACCAGTTCGCCCCGCTGCTCACCGGCACCGACGTCGACCTCGGTGCGGTGGACTCCTCCACCGCGGCACTGATCGCGCGGTACCGCCGGCAACGGAACCGGGACTGACCGGGTGGGCGCGGCGCACCGGGCTCACCCGGTGCGCCGCGCCCGTTCCGGACGGCGCCCGTCACGCCGCGTGCCGGACCAGGGCCCAGGCCAGGCAGCCGAGCCCGGCGGTGGCCGCCCCGGCCCGGACGACGTTCCAGGTGACCCACCGGGACTCGAAGGCCCGGCGGACGGCGGTGACGTCCCGGACGAGATCCGGTGGCCCGGCCTGGTCCAGCCGGTTGTTGAGCGGGACGTTGACCGCTGCGGTGACCCCGAACACGACCAGGTAGAACAGCAGCGCGGCGCCGACGAACGGCAGCACCCGGTGCTCGTCGCCGAGCCAGCTCAGCAGGGTGGCGGCCCCCAGCGTGACCGGGGCACCGAGGAAACAGCCGAGGAACCAGCCGTTCAGGATCGCCCGGTTGATCTGCTGCATCGCGTCCACGAAGGTGCGGTCCCCGGCCCGGCGCAGGCCCGGCATCACCGCGAAGGCGAAGCCGGCGAAGAGACCGGCCATGAGTCCGGTGGTGACCGTGGCCGCCAGCAGTGCGATGGTGAGCATGAGTTCCACGTGGAGCCCCTCCCGGATCGTCCGCACCGGCCCCCGTGGCGCGGGCGGTCGCTGCCGGGTCAGGCCGGCTCAGGCCCGGGTCGCAGGTCCGTGCGGCGCCTGACCGGTCTCCGGATCATAGGGGTGTCCGACCATCGGGCCGCAACAATTCGACCGGGCCCGGCATCACACCCGCCGCAGCCGGATCCGATGCACGAGATGACCGTCGTCCTTCTGCAGGATCAGCCGGGCGCGACCACGGGTCGGCAGAATGTTCTGCTCCAGATTCGGCTGGTTGATCTCGTCCCAGATCCGTCCGGCCGTCTCGGTCGCTTCGGCCAGGCTCAACGTCGCATACCGGTGGAAGTAGGACTGCGGCTCCCGGAAGGCGGTGTCGACCAGTGCCAGGAAACGTTCGATGTACCAGCGTCGGATGCTCTCCTGATCGGCATCGAGGTAGATGGTGAAGTCGAGGAAGTCCGACACCAGGACGGTCGGGGCGGACGCCCGTCGGCGGGCACCGTGCTGCAGGACGTTGAGGCCCTCGACAATGAGAATGTCCGGCAGGTCCACGGTTTGCACGGCCCCGGGGACCAGATCGTAGGTGAGGTGCGAGTAGACCGGTGCCGACACCCACCGTTCGCCGGACCGGACCCGGGTGAGAAACCGGACCAGCGCCTCCAGGTCGTAACTCTCCGGAAAACCCTTACGCTTCATCAGTCCCCTGCGTTGCAGTTCCGCGTTCGGCAGGAGGAACCCGTCGGTGGTAATCAGATCGACGGTCGGACGGTGTGGCAGCCGGGCCAACAGCGCGCGGAGCAGACGGGCGACGGTGCTCTTACCGACGCCGACGCTGCCGGCGATGCCGATGACGTAGGGAACCCGAACCGGCTCACGGCCGAGGAAGGCGGTGGTGACCTGCCGGACATCCGCGGTGGCGGACAGGTACAGGCTGATCAGCCGCCGCAGTGGCAGGTACACCTGCTCGACCTCGTCGGTGGACAGCACGTCACCCAGACCCCGCAAATCCCGTAGTTCAGCCTCTCGCAACGGCATCGGTGTGGACTGCCGCAGCTGCGCCCACTCCTCGCGCGAGAAGTCCTCGTAGGGGGACAGCCGCGACTCGGGCTTCTCATCACCTGTCACAGGACGGCAGCCTACGGTCCCCCGCCACCGGGCCCGTACCGCTACCTGGTCCGACAGCGTCGCGGTCGGCACCGTCACCCGGGCCCGCGCCGACGCTCTCCTGTGCGGCAGTTGTCTATCCGATCATCGGTCGGATGTCACGTACGCGCGTCGGCACGGGGGCATGTCATGCGCCCACGCCGTCCCGGAGCGGCCGGATGAATGCGCGATCCGCCCCACTGGCGACATGGCAGACAGCCCGGAATTGCCCTTTCGATTCGAATACCACGGTCGACGGGATCCGGGGCGGTGGAGGCGGCACCGTCGTGGGCGCTCACCGGGTCAGGTCGGCGACCACGGCCAGGGCACCGCCCGGAAGGCCGCCTCGACCAGCAGCGCCTCGACGGTACGCAGCAACCGCTCGGCCCGGTCCGCCGGCAGGTACCAGGTGTCCACGGTGATGACCAGCTCGACCGCGCCGGGGGCGTCGACGATCTGGATCCGGCACCGCCAGACGAACCCGTCCAGCTCCTCCAGCCAGCGGAACGTGGATCGGGCGGCAGCCGCCCGCAGCGTCGCCTCGTCCGGGCCGGTGTGGGCGCTGCCCGGCTCGTGCGGCAGCCGGATGTCGTTGAGGTAGCAGAACGGCGCGAGCATCCAATGCGAGTCGTGGCCGAGTTCGGCGAAGGCCACGGCCAGCGCGTCCGGGTCGTAGTAGGCGTGCCGGTAGGCGTCCAGGGCCGCCTGCTCGGCCCGGGGCAGCAGCGCGGCGAAGTCGGGCCGGTCGGCCAGGTCGATCCGGCAGATCCCGAACTGGTTGAGCTTGCTGACCGCGGTGTCGTACTGCGGCGGGAAGCGGTTGTTCGCCATCGTCACGATGCCGCAGACATCCTGCCCATCCATGGCGGTGGTGACGGCGGCGGTGGCCGCCAGCAGGACCGTGGAACTGCTCACCCCGTGCCGCGCGGCGATCAGCCGGACGGCGTCGTACCCGGCCGACGAGAACAGCGAGCCCCGACGGAATCGGGGGCCGGTCGGGGACCCGACCGGCTCGAAGAGGCCGACGGTGAAGGCCGGGAAGTGCCGGACCCAGTAGGCCACCGACCGGTCGGAGCGGCGTCGCTCGGTCTGCTGCTCCCGCTCGGCGACATCCAGCGACTGGAGACCCGGCGGGCCGGGTACCGATCCGCGCAGGACGAGCATCCGCAGGTCCCGCAGGACGGTCTCGGTGGCGTGGAAGTCCACGGTGGAGTGGCTGAACACCACGACGACCTGGCGTACCCGGCCGTCGACGGTGACCAGGGCGGCCCGGATCGGCCACTCGGTGGTGTGGTCGAAGCGTGGGTCGCCCAACTGCCAGGTCAGCAGCTCTGCGGCGGCCCGGCCGTCAGGGTCGGCCGGTACCTCCGCCACGGCGTGCACCCGTACCGGTAGCCGACCCCGGTCCGCCGCCTCCTGGCGCAGTTCCCCGTCGACCAGGCGGACCCGGGTCCGCAGTGACTCGTGCCGGCTGACCAGCGCCCCCAACGCCCGCAGCGCCCGGGGGACGTCGACGTCGGCCCGCGCCGAGACCGTCAGGACGCGCCGGAGGTTGACGAACGCCTGCGGGGACCGGAACAGATCGACGGTCAGCCACACCGCCCGCTGGCCCCAGGTGATCGGGCCGGACCGGGACCGCCCGCCCTGGAACTCCGCGTACGTCGGTTCCTCCTGCGCCGGATCGGTGGCCGGGGTCGACTGGGGAATGAGCACTGCTCATGTTATCCGCCGGGGTCAGGACGGGATCCGGTCGGTCGTCGACCACGGCCAGGGCACGTCCCGCAGGGCGGCGTCGACCAGCAACTCCTCCAAACCCCGCAGGATCGGCTCCACCGACTCCACCGGGATGTACCGGGTGTCCACAGTGAGGGTGACGCCCACCCCGCCCGGCTCGTCGACCAGGTGGGTCAGGAGGTGCCAGGATGCCTGCCTGAGTGGCGCGGTCCAGGAGAATTGACTCCGCGTCATTGCGGCACGCAGGTCGCGCTCCGTCACGTCGGGAATGGGGTCGGCGCCGCCGACCGCGAGCCGCACGTCGTTGAAATAGTAATGCGGCAGGAATGCCGTGCCGTAGTCGTAGCCCTCGTCCTCGAATTTCCGGCGCAGTGCCACCGGATCGTAATAGGCGTGCCGCAGACCATCCAGCGACGCCTGCCAGACCCGGTCCACGACAGCGGCGAAGCCCGGCCGGTCGGCCAGGTCCACCACGCAGAATCCGATCTGGCCGAGATTCGCCACGGCATTCGCGTACCCGCCGCGGAACCGGTTGTGCGCCATCGGGAACAGCCCGCAGACCTCCCGGTCGGACCGGGCGACGGCCGACGCGGTCATCCCGGCCAGCAGGACCGCGGAGACACTGACCCGCTGGCGCGCGGCGATCAGCCGGGCGGCCAGGTCGACGGCCGAGGAGACCAGCACGCCCCGGTGCAGGTGGGGGGTGAGACCCGGACCGACCGGGGTCAACGGCTGCGCCGGCAGCCGCCGGTACTCCCGTAGCCAGTAGTCGGCCGCCCGCTCCGACCGACGGCGGTCGGCCCCGTGCTGGAGCCGGGCCACGTCCACCGACTGCGGACCGGGCGGGGTGGTCGGCGCGCCGCGCAGCAGGATCAGCCGCAGGTCCCGCAGCACCACCTCGGCCGCGTGGGCGTCGACCGTGGAATGGCTGAACACCACGACGATCTGCCGTACCCGGTCACCGGCGAGCACCAGGGCCACCCGCAGCGGCCATTCCTCGGCGTGGTCGAACGCGACGGCGGCGAGTCGCTCGGCGACGGCCTGGGCCGCCCCGGCGTCGTCGGCGTCGGCCGGCACGACCAGCAGCGGCAACCGGCCGGCCACCGCGGTCTCCTGGTGCGGCTCACCGTCGACCGGGCGGACCCGGGTCCGCAGCGCGCCGTGCCGGCCCAGCAGGATGCCGACCGCCCGGGTGACGCCGGTCAGGTCGGCCGGAACCCGCTCGGACACCGCGACGGTACGCCGGAGGTTGAGGAAGGCGTGGTTGGATCCGGAGCGGGCCGCCGCCCGCCACATCACCTGCTGGGCCCAGGTCAGGGGTGCAGTCCCGGCCGGCTCACCCTGGAACTCCGCGTAGACGAGAGTTTCCGCCGCCCACTCGGCCGGCACCGCGGCATCAGCGAATCGCATTCCCGACCCTACGATTGGCCCGGGAAGACCCGGATCGAGCGTTCAGGTCCTCCACAGTGCACCGTTCAGTTGATCCAATGCGTCGTTTGCAGTGGGCAGACTACTGATTCCTGTCCGTCATCGGCGTGAGAAGGCACCCGCGTGACCAATGTTGACGTACCAACTCGGGCTGCCCCTACCCCACCTAAAGGGACTTTCCACCAAACTGATCGGGCACCGACGCTGTCCTTCGGTCAGGAACGGATCTGGTTCACCGAACAACTGACTCCCGGTACCGCCGCGTATATCGTCCATGCGACGTTGCGCCTGGGCGGCCCGTTGGATGTCGAATTGCTGCGTACGGCGGTCGACGCCACGGCGGACCGGCACGACAGTCTGCGCATGCGGTTCACCGAGAACGACCACGGCCAGCCGGAGGTGGCGGTGCTGCCCTCGGTGCGGGTACCGGTCACCGTCACCTCCGCGTCGGACGAGGCGGGGGCCGGCGACCTGGTCGCGCAGTCGGTGTGCACCCCGTTCGACCTCGGCACCGCTCCCCTGCTGCGGTTACTGGTCATCCGGCTGGCCGACGACGACCACATCCTGCACCTGGCCATGCACCACATCGTCAGCGACGGTTGGTCCCTGGACCTGCTGCTGGCCGAGATCGCCACGATCTACACCGCGCTCCGGGACGGTGGTCCGGTGCCGCCGGCACCCACCATCGGGTACCTCGACTACGCCGCCTGGCAGCGGGACCGGCTCGACGGACCGGCCACCGGGACCGGTTTCGACCACTGGACCAGGGCGCTGGCCGGGGTCCCCCCACTGGAACTGCCCACCGACCGGCCCCGACCCGCCGTGCAGTCGTACGCCGGTGACGTGCACCGGTTCACCCTCGACGCCGAACTGACCGCCGGCCTGCGCCGGCTCGGCCGGGCGCACCGGGCCACGCTCTACATGACGCTGCTCACCGGGCTGTCGGCGGTGCTGTTCCGGTACACCGGCCAGCGGGACTTCGCCATCGGCTCGCCGGTCGCCGGCCGGGTGGTCCCGAAGCTGGAGAACCTGATCGGCCTGTTCGTCAACACTCTCGCGCTGCGCGCCGACCTCTCCCCGGCCGATGCCACAGCCGACTCCTCCGGCACCGAACCCAGCTTCGGCGCGCTGCTGCGGCGGACCCGCAACACCGTGGTGCGGGCCCTGGCCCACCAGGAGATCCCGTTCGAGCGGCTGGTCAAGGAACTGAACGTGACCCGGGACGTGAGCCGGTCGCCGGTGTTCCAGGTGTTGTTCACCCTGCAGAACTACGCCCGCACCGGGGGCCGCTGGCCGGCCGACCTGACGACCGGGCGGTTCGGCACGGACGCCGCCGCCGCGCGTTTCGACCTGTCGCTCTACGTCAGTGAGACCGACGAGGACCTGCGCGGGATGCTGGTCTACAACACCGACCTGTTCGACGCGGCGACGGTCCGCCGGCTGGTCGGGAGCTTCGAGACGCTGCTCCGCGCGGCGGTGGCCCAGCCGGACCTGCCGATCGTCGACCTGCCCCTGATCGGGGCCGCCGAGCGGGACCGGGTGCTCGGCTTCGGCCGGCCCGACGGGCACGGCGACGGGGGGACCGACTGCCTCGGGGACGGAGCGACCGGCCGGGCCGGCGACGGGGACACCGTCAGCGCGCCGGTGACCGGTACGGCGACCACCCTCGCCGACCTCATCGACCCGTACGTCACCGCGACGCCCGACGCCCCGGCGGTGGTCTGCGGCCCGGACACGCTGAGCTACCGGGAGCTGGACCGGCGGGCCAACCGGCTGGCCCACTGGCTGCGCGCGCGGGGCGTCGGCCCCGATGCACTGGTCGGGGTGCTGCTGGAACAGTCGGTGGAACTCGCCGCCACGCTACTCGGCGTGCTCCGGGCCGGTGGGGCGTACCTGCCACTCGACCCGGAGCAGCCGCCGAACCGGCTGGCCACCATGCTCGCCGACGCCCGGCCGGTGGTGGTGCTGACCAGCTCCGACCTGCTCGACCGGTGGCCGCCCGGCAACCCAGCCGCCACCGGCGACCCGACGGCAACCGGTGACCCGCTAGCAAACGACGACTCGACGGCAACCGGTGACCCGACGGCAACCGGAGCCACCGCACCGACCTGCCTGGACCGGATCACCGACGACCTGGCCCGTTGCCCGGACACCGCCCCGGAGTCGGGCGCGACCGGCGCCCATCTCGCCTACGTCATCTACACCTCCGGGTCCACCGGTACCCCGAAGGGCGTGGCGGTGGCGCACCGGCAGGTGCTGTGCTACCTCGACGGGGTGGCGGCCCGGTTCGACGTGGTACCGGCCGGCCGGTACGCGCTGATGCAGTCGATGGCGTTCGACTTCAGCGTCACGATCTTCTACCTGGCCCTGGCCACCGGCGGTGTGGTGCACCTGGTGCCCCGCCGGGGCACCGGGGCCGACCTCGCCGCGGAACTGCGCACCCACCGGATCGAGTATCTGAAGATCACCCCGTCGCACCTGGCGGCGCTCGCCGTCGACGCCGGGCCGGGCGACCTCCTGCCGGCCCGGGCGCTGATCCTCGGCGGGGAGGCCTCCGACCTGGACCGGATCGTCCCGCTGGCGGCGGCCGGTCCGGCCCGGGTGTTCAACCACTACGGTCCCACCGAGGCGACCGTCGGGGTCGCCACCTACGAGGTGACGGCCGGCAGCGGGGCGACCGGTCCGGTACCGACCGGCCGGCCGTTGCCGTACGCCCGGGTGTACCTGCTCGACGAGCGGATGCGCCCGGTGCCGGTCGGCGTACCCGGGGAGGTCTACCTCGGTGGGGACCGGTTGGCCCGGGGTTACCTGAACCGGCCCGGGCTGACCGCCGAGCGCTTCGTACCCGACCCGTACGGCCCGCCCGGCGCCCGCCTCTACCGCACCGGTGACCTGGGCCGCTGGCGCGACGACGGGCAGTTGATGTTCCTCGGTCGCCGGGACCACCAGGTGAAGATCCGGGGCTACCGGGTGGAGCTGGGTGAGGTGGAGGCCGCCCTGCGGGACTGCCCCGGAGTGCACCAGGCGGCCGTGGTGCTGCGCGACGACCGGCTGGTGGCGTACCTGGAACCGGTGCCCGGGGCGGAGCTGCCGGAAGCCGCCGAGCTGCGCCGCCGACTCGCCGACCGGCTGCCCGACCACATGGTCCCGCACCGGTACGTCCGACTGGACCGGCTGCCGTTGCAACAGCACGGCAAGGTGGACCGGCAGGCGCTGCCGGAGCCGACCGACGACGGGCCGACCGGCGAACGGGTGCCGCCGGACGGGCCGGTGGAGACCCTGGTCGCCGGGATCTGGCAGGCCGTGCTCGGGGTGCCGGAGGTCGGCGCCACCGACGACTTCTTCGACCTCGGCGGCCACTCGCTGCTGGCCACCCAGGTGGTGGCCCGACTGCGCCGGGAACTACCGGCCGTGGACGGCATCGCCGCGCCGACGGTCACCGTGATGGACCTGTTCCGCCACCGGACGGTACGCGAACTGGCCGGCCAGCTCACCGGGGGCGACACCGGTCCGGGCGGGCTGCTGCACGAGCTGACCCCGCCGGTACCGGCCGCCACCCAGGTCGCCACCCTGGTCTGCGTTCCCTACGGCGGGGGCAGCGCGGTGGTCTACCAGCCGCTGGCCGACGCGCTGCCGGCCGGGTACCGGCTGCTGTCGGTGGCCGTACCCGGGCACGACATCGGGCTGGCGGACGAGCCGGCGCCCATCGGGGAGGTCGCCGGGGAGGTCGTCGCGGAGATCCTGGCCCGGGTGGAGGGGCCGCTGATCCTGTACGGGCACTGCGGCCCCGGTGGCGCGCTGGCGGTGGAGGTGGCCCGGCGGTTGGAGGCAGGCGGCCGGGAACTGGTCGCGGTCTACCTGGGTGCGGTGTTCCCGTTCGGCCGCCCGGCCGGCGGGGTCCTCGGGCCGCTGCTGCGGATGCGGCTGGCCGAACGGATCCGCAGCGACCGGATCTACCGGACCTGGTTGCAGGCGCAGGGCACGTCAATCGGTTCGCTGGCGCCGGACGAGGTGGCGTTCCTGATCCGGGCCATGCGGCACGACGCCCGGGTGTCCGAGGAGTACTTCACCGAGCTGATGCAGCAGCGGGTGACCCCGCTGCGGGCACCGGTCATCTCGGTGGTGGGTGAGCGCGACCGGAGCACCGACTACCACGACGAGCGCTTCCGGGAGTGGCACTTCCTCAGCGACCGCACCGCGCTCGCGGTGATCGACGAGGGCGGGCACTACTTCCTCAAGTACCGGGCCGGCGAACTGGCCGAAATCGTCACCGGCGTGCACCGGCGGATCGCCGGCCCGGCGGAGCAGGCCACCGACCGGCCGGACCTGGCAGCGGCCGGCCGTGACGGCGGGCCCGACCCGGCCTGGCAGGTGGCCGGGATCTCCGAGCGGCAGGCCGGACCGGCCCGGGTACCGGACACCCCGGCCCGGACGGCGCCGCAGCCCAGCATGCGCCGGTTCGGGCTGGTCGCGGCCGGTCAGATCGTGTCCAGCATGGGTACCGCACTGACCAACTTCGCGATCCCGCTCTGGATCTACCTGGAGACCGGGTCGCTGGCCCGGTTCGCGCTCTTCGCCGTGATCGGTCTGCTGCCCGGCCTGCTGGTGGCCCCGCTCGCCGGGGCGCTGATCGACCGGACCAGCCGGCGACGGGTGCTGCTGCTGGCCGGTACCGCCGCCGGTGGCGGCAACGCGGTGCTGGCCGGCCTGGTACTCACCGACCGGATCGAGGTCTGGCACATCTACCTGCTGATCGGCTGGCTGTCGGTGGCGCTCGCGTTCCAGCGGCTCGCCTTCGTCTCGGCGGTACCGCAGCTGGTGCCGAAGCGCTATCTGGGGCACGCCAACGGTCTGGCCCAGACCGCCACCGGGATCACCCAGTTCATGGTGCCGCTGATCGCGGTCGCCCTGCTGGAGGCCGTCGGACTGCACGGCATCCTACTCATCGACGTCGCGTCGTACCTGTTCGCGATCGGGGTACTGCTGGTCATCCGGTTCCCCCGGACGCTGGCCCTGCAACGGCGGGAGGGCATCGGCGAGGAGATCCTCGGCGGGCTGCGGTACTCGCTGCGGCGGCGGGAGTTCCGGGCGATGCTGACCTTCTTCGCCGCGCTGAACTTCTTCCTGTTCCCGGTGCTGTACCTGCTCTCGCCGCTGGTACTCGGCTTCGCCGACCTGGCCGAGGTGGCCCGGATCGCGCTCACCGGTGGCGTCGGCGCGGCCGTCGGTGGCCTGGTGATGCTGGTCTGGGGCGGGCCGGCCCGGTACCGGATGCGGGCGGTGCTGCTGGGCACCCTCGGCATCGCGGTCGCCTGCGTGCTGACCGGGCTGCGGCCCAGCCTGCTGGTGATCGGCGCCGGTGCGTTCGGCATGTACCTCGCGCTCGGCCTGGTCAACGGCGTCTACAACACGATCGTCCAGACCAAGGTGCCGCCCCGGTTCCACGGCCGGGTGTTCGCGCTCAACCAGATGGTGGCCTGGTCGACCATGCCGCTGGGCTGGGGGGTGATCGCCCCGTTCGCCTCGACGGTGGTCGAGCCGCTGCTGCTGCCCGGCGGCGCGCTGGCGCCGACCGTGGGCGCGGTGATCGGGGTCGGTCCGGGCCGGGGGATCGGCCTGCTCTACGTGGTGTTCGGGGTGGGGATCGCGCTGACCGCGCTGGTGTCCCTGCGGACCCGCGTGCTGGCCCGGTTCGACGACGAGGTACCCGACGCACCACCGGACGACCTGATCGGTATCGAGGCCCGCCGCGCCCGGACCGGCGCGGTCGGCACCCGCACGGAAGGTGACCTGAGGTGACCACGACGACGACCGGTGCCGCCGCCACCCGACCCGTCCTGCGGACCGTGCCCGACCTGTTGGACTGGCGCTGCGAGCTGCACCCGGACCGGGTGGCGGTCGAGGTGCACGGGGTAGCCGCGCTGACCTTCGCGGAGTGGTCGGCCGGCGCGAACCGGGTGGCCGCCGCCCTGCACCGGCGGGGTCTGCGGCACGGCGACCGGGTCGGGCTCGTCTTCGGCGCCCGGGACTGGACGCAGTTCGCCGTCGCGTACTGCGGGGTGCTGCGGGCGGGTGCGGTGGCCGTACCGCTGTCGGAACGGCTGGCCCCCGGGCAGTTGCAGCACGCGCTGACGCACTGCGCGGCCGGGGCCGTCCTGTACGGCGGCGACACGGAGGTACCGGCGACCCCGGCGGGGACGCCCGGGTGGCCGGTCGCCGACCTGCTCGCCGACCCCGGAACCGGGCCGGAGCTGCCGCCGGTACGCCCCGACGACCTGGCGCAGATCCTCTACACCTCCGGTACCACCGGCCGACCGAAGGGGGTCGGCGCCAGCCACGCCAATCTGACCGCCGGTGCCCCGAACCACCCCCGCCGGCTGGCGCTGGGTCACTCGCAGCGGTTCCTGCACGCCTTCGCCATCGGCACCAACGCCGGGCAGACCATGCTGTTCAACGCGCTCACCGCGAAGGCCGCCGCACTCACCCTGCCCCGGTTCACGCCGGTCCGGTTCGCCCGGCTGATCGAGGCACCGGGGACCGGGACGCTGTTCGTGGTCCCGTCGGTGGCGATCGAACTGCTCGACTCGGGGGCGCTGCGGGACCGGGACCTGTCCGGGGTACACCTGATCGGGTCGACCGCCGCGGCGCTGCCACCGGCGGTGGCCGCCCGGCTGGCCGAGGCCTTTCCGGCGGCCACGATCGTCAACTACTACACCTCGACCGAGGCGGCGCCGGCCCAGACCACGATGATCTACGACCCGGCGCGCCGGGACGCGGTGGGCCGGCCGGTGGGCGGGCAGCTCATGATCGCCGACGCCGACGGCAACCCGCTGCCGGCCGGGGCGACCGGTGACGTCTGGCTGCGCTCCCCGCACCCCCGGGCCTACTACCGGGACGAGGCGGCCAACCGGGCCACCTTCCGGGACGGGTGGGTCCGGATGGGTGACGTCGGACGGATCGACGCCGACGGCTACCTCTACCTGACCGACCGGCACCAGGACGTGATCAAGTCCGGCGCGTTCAAGATCTCGACGCTGGAGATCGAGGCGGCACTGCACGAGCACCCGCTGGTCGCCGAGGCGGCCGTGGTCGGCGTACCGCACCCGGTGCTCGGCTCGGCGGTGGCCGCCGCGGTGGTCCCCCGGCCGGAGGCGGCTCCCGAGGAGCTGTCCCTGGCCGCGCTGCGCGGCTTCCTCGCCGGCAGGCTGACCGACTACCAGCTCCCGGCCCGGGTGCTGCTGCTGGAGCAACTCCCCCGCAACGAGGGCGGCAAGGTGCTCAAGCGGCAACTCGTCAGCCGGTTCGACAACTGATCCACCGGAAAGCAGAACATGGGAGAGCATGTGGGCACCGCCGAGGCGACATACGCGCAACACGCCGTCTGGTTCACCGAGCAGGCCGGGGTCGCCGGTACGGCGTACCACATGGCGCTGGGCGTCCGGTTCGGCGCCGGACTCGACCGCCGGGCGTTGGTCGACGCCTGCGCGGCGGTGACCGACCGGCATCCGGTGCTGGGTACCCGGGTGGTCACCGACGACGACGGGACACCCCGGCTGGCCCCGGCCACCGGTCGGCCGGTGGTGACCTCCGGTGAGCTGACCGACGCCCGGGTCGCCGAGGAGATCGGCCGACAGTACGACCTGCGGGAGGGTCCGCTGGCCCGGTTCACCCTGCTGGCCGGCCCCGACGACCGGCATCTGCTGCTGGTCACCGCCCATCACCTGGTGTTCGACGGGATGAGCAAGGACGTGCTGGTCCGGGACCTGGCCACCGCGTACTCCGCCGCCCTCGCCGGCCGCCCGGCGGCACTGCCACCGCCCGTCGGTGGGTACGCCGGACAGGCCACGGCCGAACAGGACCGGATCGCGGTCGAGCTGCCGGCGGCCCGCGCCCACTGGGCCCGGCACTGGTCCGGTCCCGGTGACGTCGTCCTGCCCGGACTGCGTCGGGTACCGACCGGCGCGGAACCGGGCGCCACCGTCGAGTTCGACCTGGACAGCGCCGTTGTCGACGGGGTGGACCGGACCGCCCGGTCGGTCGGGGTGACCCGCTTCGAACTGCTCCTCGCCGCCGTGCACGCCCTGCTCGACCGGTACGGCAACCGGGGCACCCCGGTCGGGATCGGACTGTCCACCCGCACCGCCGACCAGCACGACCAGGTCGGGCTCTTCGTCAACGAGCTGCCGGTCACCGTCGGGGCGGTCACCGGGACGTTCCGCGACCACGCCCGGGCGGTCCGGGGCCGGGTCCGGGAGCTGTACCGGTTCCGGTCGGTACCGCTGGCACACGCGGTGCCCGGATTGCGCCCGGCACCCGCGTCGACCCCGGTCTCGGTCGGTTACCGGCGGCGCGGCGCCGAGCCGGTCTTCCCCGGGGTGGCCAGCAGCGTGGACTGGACGCTGTTCAGCGGCGCGGCCCGCAACGCGCTGCACGTGCAGATCGTGGACGGCCCGACCGGGATCACGGTGGGACTCCAGTACAGCCCGGCGGCCATCGATCCGGCGGCGGTGGTCCGGATCGGCGGGCACCTGCGTACCCTGCTGGCCGCCGTGGTCGACGACCCGGACCGGCCGGTGGCGGAACTGCCGGTGCTGACCCGCGACGAACGGGACCTGGTCCTGCACACCTGGAACGACACCGCCCGGGCGTACCCGGCCGGGATCACCGTGCCGGCCCTGTTCGCCGAGCGGGTGCGGGCGGAACCGGACGCGGTGGCCGTGGTCGACGGGGAGCGCTCGCTGAGCTACCGGGAACTCGACGCGGCGAGCGCCCGGCTGGCCGGCCTGCTCCGGCAGCACGGTGTCGGGCCGGGCGCACTGGTCGCGGTCGCCCTCGACCGGTCCTGGCAGGCGGTGGTCACCGTGCTGGCGGTGCTGCGCTGCCGGGCGGCGTACCTGCCGGTCGATCCGGGTCATCCGGCGGCCCGGCAGGAGCTGATCCTCGCCGACGCCGAACCGATGCTGGTGGTCACCACCTCCGAGCACACCGGCGGGTTGGACCCGGCCCGGCCGGTGCTGCTGCTGGACCGTGCGTGGGACCAGCCGGCCGACCCGGCAACCGACACCGACTTCCCCACCGCCGACGATCTCGCCTACGTGCTCTACACCTCGGGATCGACCGGCCGGCCGAAGGGGGCCGAGGTCCGGCACGGCGCGCTGGCGAACCTCCTGCTGGCCGTACGGGACCTGCTGGACAGTCGGCCGGAGCACCGGTGGCTGCATCTGACCTCACTGTCGTTCGACATCTCCGCCGTGGAGGTGCTCCTGCCGCTGGTCACCGGCGCCCGGGTGGTGGTCGCCTCGGCGGTGAGCGCGCTGGACGGCGCCGGGGTGCTGCGGCTGATCCGGGCGGCCGGGGTGACCCACGCCCAGGCCACGCCGTCGGGCTGGCGGGTGCTGTTGGCTGCGGGCCTCGGCACGGCGGCCGGCGACGGGACCGGGTCGGCGCCGGAGCCGCTGGTGGCGGTCACCGCCGGCGAGGCCCTGCCGGTCGCCCTGGCCCGGGACCTGCGGGCCCGGGTCGGCCGGCTGGTCAACGGGTACGGGCCGACCGAGGCGACCATCTACGCCACGATGGCGGACATCCCGGCGGACCCGGACGAGGTGACCATCGGGCGGCCGCTGCCCAACGTCCGGGCGTACCTGCTCGACGACGACCTGCGGCCGGTCCCGGTCGGGCTGCCCGGTGAGCTGTATCTGGGCGGCGCCGGGCTGGCCGCCGGCTACCGGGGGCGCCCCGAGCTGACCGCCGAGCGGTTCGTCGCCGACCCGTTCGGCCCGGGGCAGCTCTACCGCACCGGGGACCGGTGCCGGTGGTTGTCGGACGGGCGGATCGACTTCCTCGGCCGGACCGACGACCAGGTCAAGATCCGGGGCCATCGGATCGAGCTGGGCGAGATCACCGCCCGGTTACTGGAGCATCCGCAGGTGGCCGAGGCGGTGGCGGCGGTACTGCCCGACGGTGACGACGTCCGGCTGGTCGCCTACCTGGTGACCCGCGCCGGGGCCGCTCCGGAGCCGGCCGACCTGCGCCGGCACCTGGCCGTACACCTGCCGCCGGCCATGCTGCCGACCGACTGGGTGTTCCTGGACCGGCTGCCGGTCAACCCGAACGGGAAGGTGGACCGGGCCGCCCTGCCGGTACCGGCCCCGTCGGCCGGGACTGCCCCGTCGGCGGCGACGGTGGACCCCACCGTGGACGGGACGACCGGCGCCGACCCGGTGATCGAGGAGCTGCGGGTGATCTGGCAGGACGTGCTGCGGATCCCCGACATCGGGCTGCACGAGGACCTGTTCGACCTGGGCGGTCACTCGTTGACCATCACCCGGATCAGTGGTCGGATCCAGCAGCGGCTCGGCGTCGAGGTACCGCTGGACGCCTTCTTCGACACCCCGACGATCGCCGAGATCGCCGAGATCGTCCGACAGTCCGGAAAGGATTTCTGATGGGTAACACCGAGCTGCGCCAGCGGGTCGCCGAACTGGTCAGCGAGGCCACCGGGGGTGGTGTGCCGGTCGCCGACGTGCTCGGCGGTGGATCGATGATCGCGCTCGGCCTCGACTCGCTCGGCCTGCTGCGTCTGGTGGACGCGATCGAGCTGGAGTACGGCGTCGAGGTCGAGTTCCAGGGCACGGGACGCCGACTGGACACCGTGGACGACATCGTCGCGGTACTCGTCGCCGCCCAGCCCGCCGAGCACACCTGCTGAGCCCTCCCCGCTTGCCGATCATGGAGTTGTGGTGCCCGGTTCAAGGGGTTATCAGGACTTTGTCCCCCACCACAACTCCATGATCGACGGGGCGAGCAGTCAACGGGGCGGGCGGTCGCGTACGTCTTCTTCGCCTCCCAAAAGTCCAGCTACGTCACCGGCGAGGTACTCGGAGTGACCGGCGGCAAGCCGTTGCCGTGAGCGGCACGCCGGCGGCCGGGTCCGGGCACCGGCCGCCCGCCGGGGCCTGGCAGGATCGGTACGTGCGTGCGACCCGACTCGTCACCATCGCGGACGCCCCGGCACTGGCGGACCTGCTCACGGCCAACCGCGAGTTCCTGGCCCCCTGGGATCCGGTCCGGCCGGACGAGTACTTCACCGTCGAGGGCCAACGCGCCGGCATCCGGGCGGCGCTCGACCGGTACGCCCAGGGCGCCGCGCTGCCGCACGTCATCCTCGACGGATCCGACGGGATCGTCGGCCGGATCACGCTCAACGAGGTCGTACGCGGCCCCTTCCAGTCGGCCAACCTGGGGTACTGGGTCAGCGCCTCCCACAACGGTCGCGGCCTCGCCACCGCAGCGGTGGCCGAGATCAAGCGGGTGGCCTTCGAGGAGTGGGGGCTGCACCGGATCGAGGCCGGAACGCTGGTGCACAACGTCCGGTCGCAACGGGTCCTCGAACGCAACGGCTTCGTCCGGTTCGGCCTGGCCCCTGCCTACCTCAACATCGCCGGGCGGTGGCAGGACCACATCCTGTACCAGGTGCTGAACGACACGGGCCGGTAACCGGACGGTGTCGTCCAGCACGGTGACCGGACCGGTCCGTTGAAGACCCAGACCAGGTCGTACCCGCCGAGCGCCTTGGCCCGCTGGAACGTCAGCCACCAGAGCTGCAGGTACGCGCCGGAGCCGACATCGGGCACCCGGGGCCGTGCGCCCCGGTACGGTGGGAGGAACCGGTCGAGGGTCCGGCCCGCCACCCGGCATGGCGTGCGACCCGACCGGAACTGCTGACCCTGGAGGCGGAGTGGACACGGAGCGACGGTCACCGCGGATCCTCGACCTCTCATGGGGACGGATGGAGGTGGCCGGTCTCGGCGTCGGGAAGGACTTCAGACTCCATCCGGGCGGAGGCCGGCCATGGGACTGGACCGAGACGGGCACCCGGCATCAGCCGGGCATCCAGCCGGCCGATGTCGAGGAGCTGCTCGCCCACGGAGCGACCACGGTCGTGCTCTCCCAGGGCATGGACCGTCGGCTGGAAGTGCATCCGGACACGCTGGCCCTGCTCGCCGAACGCGGGGTCGAGGTGCACGTCGCCGAGACCCGGCAGGCGGCGGCCATCTACAACGAACTGGCCGACCACACACCGGTGGGGGGACTCTTCCACTCCACCTGCTGACCCGGAAACCCGGTGGTGGTGCGGCGGTACCCGTGGCACGCTCCCCGACGTGTCCGATCACATCCACCCGCCCGCCGACCTCGACGACCTGCGGACGCGGCTCGCCGCCGGCAGCCGGGTCCGGTACCTGTTCTTCTGGGGGCACCGGCCACAGCGCGACGGGAGCGTCGGGCCGGGTTGCCTGAGCCAGTGGTGGCCGGCGCCGTTCGTGGTGGACGGGGTCCGGTACGCCACCGCCGAGCACTACATGATGGCCGGCAAGGCCCGCCTCTTCGGCGACGGACCGGCGGTCGACCGGATCCTGGCGGCACCGGACCCGGGGGCGGCCAAGGCCCTGGGTCGGCAGGTCCGGGGTTTCGACGAGCAGGTCTGGGTGGCGCACCGGTTCGACCTGGTCGTGGCCGCCAATGTCGCCAAGTTCGACCAGCACCCGGAACTGGGCGCCTTCCTGGTCGCCACCGGGGGTCGGGTACTGGTCGAAGCGAGTCCGGTCGACCGGATCTGGGGCATCGGCCTGGCGGCGGATGATCCCCGGGCCACCGATCCGGCCCGCTGGCGAGGGCTGAACCTGCTCGGCTTCGCCCTCATGCAGGCCCGCGCCCGGCTCTCGGCCGGGACGCCTCCGATCAGCTGAGCCGGCACATCCCGCTGATCGGTTTGCGCCGGCCCAGGCGCTGACCTAGCGTGCCGCCATGCTGCTCACCCTGCGCCCGCTCACGCTCGGCGACACCGCCGCCGTCCACGAGTGGGCCCGACTGCCGGAGTCGTGCCGCTACCAGGCGTGGGGACCCAACACCTACGAGCAGACGCAGGAGTACGTGCGGGCCGCCGTGACGGCGCCTCCCGACCGGCAGGTGTTCGCGGTGCTCGTCGACGGCGACGTGCTGGGCAGCGCCGAGCTGAGACTCCACGGCGCGAGTACCGCCGAGATCGCGTACGCGGTCCATCCACGGCGGTGGGGCCAGGGCATAGCCACGGCTGCGGCGCGGGAGCTGGTGCGGGTCGGCTTCCGCGAGCGCGGGCGCCACCGCATCTTCGGCACGTGCGATCCCCGCAACCTCGCCTCGGCAGCGGTGCTGCGCAGGGTCGGTATGCGATACGAGGGCCGGATGCGTGGCACCGCGTACATTCGCGACGGCTGGCGCGATTCGGACCTGTACGCGATCCTCGCCGACGACTGAGGGGATCGTCCCACTTTTCCACTGGGATTCCCGGCCGGAGCGGCCTATGGTAGCCGGATGCGCACGCTATGCCAGCAGGGCCACGCCGCCGTCCGGGTGACGTCGGCGCCTGCTGCTGCGCGCCGGAGGGCACTGCACCCGGCCACACCGGCGGTCCGATCCGCAGGGTCCGCGCACCCGCAGCCCACCTCGGTGTACGGGCTGCCGAGTCCGGCCCCTGCCGGTCGTGGCCCACCGCTTACCCCGTAACACCCAGCGGAACGGCCACCAGGGCGGAGCTCGACAGCTCCGGCCTTTTTCTTTTTCAGGAGACCCGATGAGCACCGAGATCCACGACAGCGCCCGACAGGACTGGCTCGATGAGCTGCGGACGACGTTGACCAGCGAGTTCGCGGCGCAGACCAGCCGGCTGACCGAGCTCACCGCAGACACCGGCGACCCGGCGGAGGACCACACCCGGGCCCCGATGATCGCGGCGACCCGACAGAGCCTGGAGCAGATCACCGGGGCGCTCAACCGCCTCGCCGACGGCCGCTACGGCAGCTGCGAGAAGTGTGGCAGGGACATCCCCCGGGAACGCCTGGAGGTGCTGCCACATGCCCGCTTCTGCGTCCCCTGCCAGCAGCGGCACGCCCGCTGAGGAGGAATCCGGGCTGCCGTACCGCCGAGCGGCGCGGCAGCCCGGACGGGACTACCGGGCTGCGGACCGGGCCGCCACGAGCTGGTCGGCCTGTTCGGCAGCCGGCTCGGCGGCGCCCCGCCGTCGACGGCCCCGCCGGGTCCCGGTGACGGCGGCCACCCCGGCGGCGAGGACGGCGAGCGTCCAGAGCAGCGGGTTGGTGCGCAACTCCCCGGGGAGCTGCTGGCCGAGGACGAACAGACCCATCACCATGACGAACCAGCCGAATGACCTGCGCAGGATGTGCTCGGGGATCCGCCCGGCGAGGCGTCCACCGGCGAGACTGCCGACCACGGCGGCGAGGGTGACCGCGACCGCGAGGCCCCAGTTCATGTCCACGCTGGAGAGGTAACCGGCCAGGCCGGCGAAGGACTTCATGGCGATGACCACCAGGGAGGTGCCGACCGCGACCGGCATCGGCAGCCCGCCCAGCAGGGCCAGGGCGGGTACCACCAGGAAGCCGCCGCCGGCGCCGACCAGGCCGGTGACCAGGCCGACCACGACGCCGTCGAGGACCACCCGGAGCACCGGCAGCTCGTGCCGCACCGGCTCGTGCCCGGCGGCCCGCCGGCCCCGGATCATGGCGGCTGCGGTGGCCAGCATCATCAGCGCGAACCCGGTGAGCAGCACGGCGGCGGGGAGGTAGGCGGCCAGCCGCCCACCGGCGTAGGCGCCCGCCATGCCGGCGAGACCGAAGGTGAGGCCGGTGCGCCACCGGACCCGGTACGCCCGGGCGTGCGGCAGGACCCCGACAGCGCTGGTGACCCCGACGACCAGCAGGGAGGTGGCGATGGCCTCCCTGGTGGGCAGGTCGGCGACGTAGACCAGTAGCGGCACGGCGAGGATCGACCCGCCGCCGCCGAGCAGGCCGAGGCTGATCCCGATGAGGACGACCAGCCCGAGGGTCAACGCGAGGCTGGCGGTCATGACCGCACCCGGGCGGTCGTACCGGTACGGAGCTGACCGACGATGGTGTCCAGGTCGCAGCTGGCGCCCCGGTTGTAGGGCAGCCTGCTGAGCAGCATGCCCATGGCACAGGTGTTGGTGAGCGCGGCGAAGGTGAGACCGGCGCCGATGAGGCCGGCGACCCACTTCAGCCCGGGTACGAACACCGAGGCCAGGACGCTGACACCGACGATCGAGCCGGCGACGAGGCGTACCTGCCGTTCCAGGTCCCACCGGGGCGCGCCCTGCGTGATCGGTGCGTTGGCGGCCTGCCAGGCCATGATGCCGCCGGTGAGGACCCTGACGTTCGGTAGGCCGACCCCGGCGAGGGTCTGCTCCGCCTTGGTGGCCCGGGCACCGGAGCGGCAGACCAGCACCACGTCCTCGTCCAGGTGGTTGCGCAGCTCCTCCCGGTGTTCCTGGAGCAGGTCCAGCGGGACGTTGTAGGCGCCCGGGATGTGCACGGCCTCGAACTCGCCGGGGGTACGCACGTCGAGCAGGCGGGGCGGCCGGCCGGAGTCGATCAGCTCCCGCAGGGCGGCGGCGTCGATGGTGGCGGCACGGCTCAGGTCAGAAGTGCTCACTTATCCTCATTCCTGGATGAAACGGGTGGTACCTGGGCAGGGTCGAGCGGGCCGGCGCCGGTGGTGGCGTGCCCGGCCGGGGTTCAGCAGCGGGTCAGGCGGCCATCGGGACGCCGGACGCTCGGGCCCGGTCGAACCGGTCGTCGATGACGACCACCTCGCGGCCGGCGTTGGCCAGCAGCGACGCGGCGGCGGTGGCCCGGTAGCCGGAGCCGCAGTGCACCCAGACGGTGCCGGCGGGCACGTCGGCCAGCCGACCGGGCAGGTCGGGCAGTGGGATGTGCACGGCGCCGTCGAGGTGGCCGGCCCGCCACTCGTTCGTCATCCGGACGTCGAGCACCACGTCGGGGGCGGTCAGGCCGGCGGGGACGTTGCCCGCGCGGGCGGCGGCCAGCGCCGGGAAGTCGGCCATCGGAAGCTCGCGCACCTGGTTCCGGTCGGCCGCCCACTGCTCCGCCCCGCCGGTGGCCTGGGCGGCCGGTCGGTCGATGCCGATCCGCACCAGTTCCCGCTGGGCGTCGGCGACCTGCTCGGGGGTGGCGGCCAGCAGGGTGAGCGGGGCACCCCAGTCGATCAGCCAGCCGAGCCAGGTGGACATCGGGCCGTCCAGGCCGAGGCTGACCGTGCCGGCGAGGTGCGAGGCGGCGTACGCCTTGCGGCTGCGCAGGTCGACCACCCACTCCCCGGCGGCGATCCGCCGCCGCAACTCGGCGGCGTCGGCCCTGGTCACCGGGGTGAGGTCGACCGGCGCCGGGCCGGCGGTGTTGGTCACCCCCATGTGCGCGTAGTACGCCGGGTAGGCGTCCAGCCCGGCCAGGGTCTCGGTGACGAAGTCGGCTGCGGCGAGCCGGAGCACCGGGTTGGCCTGCCGCTCCCGGCCGATCGTCGACTCCGGCGCGTCGGCCTGGGTGGCCGAGCAGAAGCTGCCGAAGCCGTGCGTGGGCCAGACCTGCGCGCCGTCCGGCAGCAGGTCGGCCAGTCGGGCGGCCGAGGCGTGCTGGTGGTGGGCCAGTTCGTGGGCGTGTTGCCGACCGAGCAGGTCGGTGCGGCCGGTGGTGCCGAACAGCAGGGAGCCGCCGGTGAACACCCCGACCGGGGTCCAACCGTCCGTACCGCGCTCGTCGAGGACGTAGGACAGGTGGTGGAAGGTGTGCCCCGGGGTGGCGACCACCCGCAGCCGCAGGGTGTCCGAGACGGGCACCAGGTCACCGTCGGAGACCGGCACCCGGTCGAACGCGACATCGTCGGCACCGGCCACCAGATGGTGCGCACCGGTCAGTCGGGCCAGTTCCGGTCCGCCGGAGACGTAGTCGTTGTGCAGATGCGTCTCCAGCACATGGGTGATGCGTACCCCTTCGGCGCCCGCGAGGTACATGACCCGGTCGATGTCCCGCTGCGGGTCCACCACGATCCCCACCCGGCCGTCCGAGGCCAGGTAGCTGCGGTCACCGAGCGAGGAGGTGGTGATGACGGATACCTCGACGGTCACTGGGTACTCCTCTCGTCGCATACCCCCGGGGGTATGCACAGGACAGACTTCCGCACTGTCTGCGGGCAGGGCTTACCCGTCCACGTCGCCGCTACGCGGCGGCGTGGACGAAACTCCGGTCAGGGGCCGGGGTCAGGCGAGGACGGCGTCAGGCGAGGGCCAGGAAGAGCTTCTCCAGCTCCTCCTCGGTCATCTCGGGGGCGTCGCCACGCTCCCGCGCGGCGTTGCAGTGCCGCATCCCCGAGGCGATGATCTTGTAGCCAGCCCGGTCGATCGCCTTGGACACGGCGGCGAGCTGGGTCAGCACCTCACGGCAGTCCTGGCCGCTCTCCATCATCTCGATGACCGCGTTGAGCTGCCCCCGTGCCCGCTTGAGCCGGGTCAGCGCCTCGCTGGTCATCTCGGGTCGAAGCTTCACCGCGCACCTCCGGTCGTCAACATACCCCAGGGGGTACAGGGCTCACCACTGGATACCCCCACGGGTATCGTCAATCCCGCACCCGACGGGGGCATTTCCCCGGCCAACCGGCGGGACGACCGATGTCGGCACACCGGGACCACCGGTCCGGAATATACCCCCGGGGGTATCCGCTACAGTCGTTGCATCGCCCGACATCACTACCAAGGAGGGCACCACCATGCTGTTCACCCAGTACTACCTGGACTGCCTGTCCCAGGCGTCGTACCTGATCGCCGACGAGACCACCCGCCGGGCGGTACTGGTCGACCCGCGTCGCGACATCGACGAGTACCTGGCCGACGCACGGGCCCGGGGACTGACCATCGAGGGCGTCATCAACACCCACTTCCACGCCGACTTCCTCGCCGGCCACCTCGAGGTCGCCGCCGCGACCGGGGCCTGGATCGGCTACGGCCGACGCGCCGAGACCGAGTACCCGATCCGCAAGCTCGCCGACGGCGAACGCATCAGCCTCGGCGACGTCACCCTGGAGATCATGGAGACCCCGGGCCACACCCCGGAGTCGATCAGCATCCTGGTCCACGAGCACGCCGGTGACCCGGTCCCCTACGGCGTACTGACCGGGGACGCCCTGTTCATCGGCGACGTGGGTCGGCCCGATCTGCTCGCCTCCCTCGGCGTCACCGCCGACGAACTGGGTGCCATGCTCCACCACAGCGTGCAGCACAGACTGATGGCCCTGCCCGACGAGGTGCGCGTCTTCCCCGCTCACGGTGCCGGCTCGGCCTGCGGCAAGAACCTCTCCGCCGAACGGCAGTCCACCATCGGCGAGCAGCGTCGCACCAACTACGCCTGCGCCCCGATGAGCGAAGGCGAGTTCGTCGCCCTGGTCACCGGCGGCCAGCCGGCCGCGCCCGGGTACTTCGCGTTCGACGCGGTACTCAACCGCCGCAGCCACGACCTGTTCGACCACGACCGGCCGACCCGCCCGCTCGACACCGCCGGGTTCCTCGCCGCGCGGGCCGACGGGGCCGTCGTGGTCGACACCCGTGACCCGCAGGAGTTCGCCACCGGTCACCTGCGCGGCGCGATCAACATCCCCGCCGACGGCCGGTTCGCCGAAACCGCCGGCAGCGTGGTCGCGCCGGACCGGCACGTGCTCGTCGTGGCACCGGCCGGCCGGGAGGAGGAGATCGTGGTACGCCTCGCCCGGATCGGCTTCGACCAGGTGACCGGGTACCTCCGCGACCCGGAGGACGTGTTCCGGGGGCTGCCCGCCGAGCTGACCCGGGCCAGCCGGCTCACCGCCGCCCGGCTGCGTGCGGCCCTCGACACCGACGAACCGCCGGTGGTCCTCGACGTCCGCAACAGCGGTGAACGGGAGGGCGGGGCGATCGACGGCTCCCTGCACGTCCCGCTCGCCGAGCTGCCCCACCGGCTCGACCTGGTCCCGGCCGACCGTGCCGTCGTGGTGCACTGCGCCGGGGGCTACCGCTCCTCGGTCGCGGCCAGCCTGCTCCGGCACCACGGCCGCTCGGACGTCTCCGACCTGCTCGGCGGGTACGCCGCCTGGCAGGCCAGCCACACCTCGGCAGCGGTCTGACCGGAGTTGTGGCCGAGGCGGCCCGGATGGTTTCCGCCGCACGGGGTCGGGAAGCCAGCGGTGGTGACCGGAGGGTCACGCCCGACCCAGGGAGGTGGAGATGACTGATCGCCAGGAGCTTCACGAACTGCGCCAGCGCGCCCACAACGCCGGCATCGAGGGCAACTCGAAGATGACCGAGCAGCAGTTGCGGGCGGCGTTGCGGAAGGTCGACCAGGGCATGTCGCCGGAGCGCGCGAAGCAGGAGACCAGGCGATAGGCGTACGGCGTCGCCGCCCGTCCCGGGACGAACCGGGACGGGCGGCACGCCCTGTGGGCAATCAGCCCCTGACCGGCTTGGTGGACAACTTCCGGGGACCGCTGCTGTCCCGGACGACGAGCGTCGGCTCGACCTGCGGATACGTCCGGCGGCGGTCGGGCCCGTCGGCGTCGAACAGTTCCAGCAGGGCGGCCACGCAGCGGCGACCGACCTCGTCGAAGTCCTGCCGGACCGTGGTCAACGGGGGCGAGAGGTACCCGGCTTCGGGGATGTCGTCGAAACCCACCACGCTGATGTCCTCGGGCACCCGCACACCGTGCTGGTGCAGCGCACGCAGCAGGCCGAGTGCCTGGTGGTCGTTGGCGCAGAAGACCGCCGTCACGTCGGCACGGTCGACCAGCGACCGGCCGATCTCGTAGCCCGCGCGGGGACTCCAGTCCCCGACGATGACCGGCGGGACCTGCCGGCCGGCGTTCTCCAGGGCCAGGCGCCATCCGTCGACGCGGTCACGGGCCTCCAGCCAGTCGGGGGGGCCGGCGACGTGCCACACCGTCTCGTGGCCCAGGTCGAGCAGGTGCTCGACCGCCAGCCGGGCCCCGGTGACCTGGTCGACCGAGATGGTCGGCAGCTCGCCGGCGCTGCCCGACTCGACCACCACCGCGGGCACCCCGGTGGGCAGGCTGTGCACGGCGACCGCAGCGGTCATCATCGGGGCGATGAGCACCACCCCGGCCACGGACTGCTCGGCCAGGGCGTTGATCGCGGTTATCACCCCGGCCCGATCGAGCTGCTCCAGGGTGACGATGTTGATGCCGTAGCCGGCGGCCCGGGCGGCCCGCTCGATCCCGAGCAGGGTGGCGGCCGGGCCGTAGAGGATGGTGTCGAAACTGACCACACCGATCACCCGGGACCGCCGCCCGGCGAGACCCCGGGCCAGCGCGTTGGGCCGGTAGTTGAGCTGGTGTACGGCGCGCAGCACCCGTTCCCGGGTCTCCTGACGCACACTCGGGTGGTTGTTCAGTACCCGGGACACGGTCTGGTGTGAGACCCCGGCGAGCTGTGCGACGTCACTCATCACGGCGGCCCGTGCAGCCGGCTGTTGGCCCATGGCACTCCCCTCGTGGTCATCTCAACCCGCCTTGATCCATCTGTCGGGCCGGTGACTCGCTGCGCAGACGGCGTGGTCGGCGCGTCCCGTCCGCGACCGGAGACACCCCGATCACGCACCGGGCGCGGTAGACGTCCGGAGCTCAGAAGCCCCAGGCCAGCCGATAATAGGCGTGGTTCACCGCCGTCGGGGCGGCCGGGGTGCGGGTGGGCTACCGGGCGGAGGACCCGGTCTGCCCGTAGACGTTCTGGTAACGGTCGAAGAGTGCGTCGATGTCCCCGGCCGCCATCGGCACCGGCGTACCGAGGGCCCGGGTCAGGTGCGCGGTACGGGCGACGTCCTCGCACATCACCGCCGCCTTGACCGCCGCCCGGGCGTCCCGGCCGATGGTGAAGACGCCGTGGTTGCGCATGAGCACCGCCGGGGAGCGGTGCCCGGAGAGGGTGGCGACGATCCCCTTGCCGATGTCGTCACCGCCGATGAGGGCGAACGGGCCGACCGGGATCTCCCCGCCGAACTCGTCGGCCTGGGCGGTGAGATGGCACGGGATGGACTCACCGCGCGCCGCCCAGGCGGTGGCGTACCCGCTGTGGGTGTGTACGACCCCGCCGACCTCAGGCATCGCCCGGTAGACGTAGGCATGCGCGGCGGTGTCGCTCGACGGTGACAGATCCCCCTCCACCACCGCGCCGTGCAGGTCGCAGACGATCATGTTGTCCGGCCGGAGGTCGTCGTAAGAGACCCCGCTCGGTTTGATGACCATCAGGTCGTGACCCGGCACCCGCGCCGACACGTTGCCGGCCGTCCAGGCGACCAGGCCGTACCGGACCAACTCGGCGTGCAGCGCCGCCACCGTCTCGCGCAGCCGCGACACCTCGGCGCTCAGCTCGCCGCTCATGGCGTCACCTCCAGGGGGCTGTGGCCTCGTCGGCCGGGTTGTGGGCCGCCTGCCGGGCGGCGTTACGGATGGCCCGCAGCCGCAGCAGCACGTCGTCGCCGCTGCGCCCGAAGTGGTCGTGCAGCCGCCGGTACTCGTCGTACAGCGCGTCGTAGGCCCGGGCCCGCCCGGGATCGGGCCGGTAGACGTCCCGCTCGACCCGGCCCATCACCGCGGACGCGGCGGGTACGTCGGGATAGGCGCCGGCCGCGACCGCCGCATGGATCGCCGACCCCAGGGCCGGCCCCTGTGCCGAGCCGATGATGCCCAGCGGGCGTTTCGTGACATCGGCGTAGATCTGCATCAGCAGGGTGTTGGTGGTGAGCCCACCGGCGACGACCAGTTCGTCGACCGGGACACCCGCCCCGGCGAACGCCTCGATGATCATGCGGGTGCCGTACGCGGTCGACTCCAGCAGTGCACGGTAGATGTCCGGGGGACGGGTGGCCAGGGTGAGCCCGACGACGACCCCGCTGAGGTCGTGGTTGACCAGCAGGGAACGATTGCCGTTCCACCAGTCCAGAGCCACCAGGCCGTGCGCACCGACGGGCTGGGCGGCGGCCTGCTCGGTAAGCACCTCGTGCGAGGCGTACCCGGCCGGCGCGGCCTGCTCGACGAACCAGCCGAAGATGTCCCCGACCCCGCTCTGACCGGCCTCGTAGCCCCAGGCCCCGGAGCTGATCCCGCCGTCCACGACACCGCACATGCCGGCCACCTCGGCCGGTTCGGTGCCGTTGACGATGTGGCAGGTGGAGGTGCCCATGATGGCGACCAGCCGCCCCGGTTCGAGGGCCTGCGCCGCGGCGGCGGTCACGTGGGCGTCGACGTTGCCGACCGCGACCGCGATGCCCTCGGGCAACCCGGTCCACGCTGCGGCCTGCGCGGTCAGTCCGCCGGCCCGGGCACCCAGCGGTTGCAGGGGCCCGTCGAGCTTGGCGACGAAGTCGGCGAATCCCGGGTTCAGCGCGGCCAGGTAGTCCCGTGACGGGTACCGGCCGTCCTGGTGGATGCCCTTGTAACCGGCGGTGCAGACGTTGCGGGTCTCGGTGCCGCACAACTGCCAGACGATCCAGTCGGCGGCCTCGATCCACCGTCCGGCCCGGGCGTAGACCTCCGGGTCCTCCTCCAGCAGTTGCAGTCCCTTGGCGTACTGCCACTCGGCGGAGATCTTGCCGCCGTAGCGGCCGATCCACGGCTCGCCCCGCTCGTGGGCCAGCGCGTTGATCCGGTCGGCCTGGCGCTGGGCGGCGTGGTGCTTCCACAGCTTGACCCAGGCGTGCGGGCGGGTACGCAGGTCGGGCAGCTCGCACAGCGGGGTGCCGTCGGCCAGGGTGGGCAGCACGGTGCAGGCGGTGAAGTCGATGCCGACGCCGATGACCCGGGCCGGGTCGATGCCGCTCTCGGCCAGCGCGGCCGGCACCGCGTGCCGCAGCACGTCGCGGTAGTCGTCGGGATCCTGCAACGCCCAGTCGGCGGGCAGCGGCTGACCGTCGGCGGCGAGCACCGTGTCCATGACGCCGTGGCGGTACGCGTGCGCCGCCGTCCCCAACTCGGCGCCGTCACCGACCCGCACCACCAGCGCCCGACCCGACAACGTGCCGTAGTCGACGCCGACAACGTACCGGTCACCCGGCCCTGCCGAAAGACTCATCAGATCCTCCGCTCGCTCGCTTGGCCTAGTGTTAGCGCTCACATGGCATTCGTCAAGACGCTTCCCGGCAACATCTTGGGAAACCGCTCCCGCCCACGCCGGAAACCGGCCCGATCAATGATCCGGACCGAGCAGCCGGCCAACGGGCGGGAAGCGGCGACATGTGTGCGCTAACAGCGCGGTTCGGCCGTGACTGCCGGTGGGGTGGGATGTCCTCGGTGGCAGACCTCTGATGCGCCGCCTGTCGACCTGCACCGTCGCCGCCTGTCGACCTGCACCGTCGCCGCCTGTCGAGTTGCACCGTTTGCGCCAGCACGCGCGGGCCGGCTGTCCCGCCGACATGACACCGGAGGCCCGCTTCGGCCCTGATCGGCCTCGACCACCGCTCCATGACCCACTCGATTTCCTGGTAGGCGCGGTGTCAGCCCCAATCCGACAGCCCGACTTCCGGAAAACGGAGTGGCCTGCGCGCTCAGCTGACCGCAGCGCCGAACCACCTCGGCATCTGGCGGAGGAGAGCTGCCTGGTCTTCGCCGACCCAGGCCACGTGGCCGTCCGGCCGCAGCAGCAGGGCGGGCACGTCCAGTTCCTCGCTGACGTCACGACGTGGTCGACCCGATCTGCCCAGCCCGCCACCGAGAGCCGGCCGGTCTGGTCGAGCAGCAGCCCGCGACCGCCGCGCATCAGCTCGTAGAGGCGCCCCCGCTTCAGTCGCACGTCCCGCAACCGCCGGCCGAGCAGGTCATGGCCAGCGCCGACGTCGTAGCGGACCCCGATCGCGATGATCTTCTCGGTCAGGTACCGGTTCACCTCCGCGAACTGCATCAGTTCCGACAGCAGCCGGCGCACTGCCTGGGGGCCCGGCTCGGGGGACAGCAGCTGCATCTGCGCGCGGGTGTTGTCCAGCACGTCGGCGGCCACCGGGTGCCGTTCGGTGTGGTAGCTGTCCAGCAGCCCTTCCGGTGCCCAGCCGTTGATCTCGGCGGCCAGTTTCCAGCCGAGGTTGAACGCGTCCTGGAGGCCGAGGTTGAGCCCCTGCCCGCCGGTCGGCGGGTGGATGTGCGCCGCGTCGCCGGCAAGCAGCACCCGGCCGGTCCGGTAGCGCTCGACCTGCCGGGTGGCGTCGCCGAAGCGGGACAGCCAGCGCGGTGAGTGCACGCCGAAGTCGGTGCCGGCGAACACCCGCAGCTGCTGCTTGAACTCTTCGATCGTCGGCGGGACCGAGCGGTCCTCGGCCACCCCCTCGGCGGGCACGACGACGCGGTACACCCCGTCCCCGAGGGGCCCGAGGCCGAACCGCTTCTGCGTCTTGCGGACTTCGGCCACCACGGCGGCCACCGTCTCCGGTGGCACGGCCACCTCCATTTCGCCCAGCAGCGTCTCGACCCTGGTGGGCTCGCCGCGGAAGCCGACGCCGAGCAGCTTGCGCACCGTGCTGCGGCCGCCGTCGCAGCCGACGAGGTAGCGTGATCGCAACTGCGTGCCGTCGGCCAGCTCAGCGGTCACCCCGTGTTCGTCCTGGCTCAGCCCGACCAGCTCGCAGCCGCGCCGGATCTCGGCGCCGAGCTCGGTGGCACGCTCGGCCAGCAGGCGATCGGTGGTGGTCTGCGGGATGCCGAGCATGAAAATCCCCCATTGTTCTGCGGCCAGCTGCTCTGCGCTGGCCGGCGGAGCGCACACCCGCGCCGCCGCACCGAGTCCTCGCCACCGCACCGCGAGCCCACCGCACCGCGCGTCCACCGGCGGTTCAACGTCGCTGCGTGCCGCACACCTCGACAACTTGGCACGTGCTTCACAAATCTCTGATTTACCCAGGTTCTGGCCTCGGCCGGCAACTCTGCGGCACGACCCGGGGCTTGCCGCAAGACCCCCCCGTGCGCTATATGGTGAGAGTGGCAGGGAGGGAGACCTCCTTGCCTTTTGTCTTCCGGCATGGACACGGCGGTGCGGCGTCGGCGGGCAGGCAGCGTCTACGCTGTGCCACGCGGACACCCGCGTCCACAGTGGGGGGACGACAGTTGACCGACGAACGGGACCGGTACGCCGACGACGATCTGGACCGGGGTGAGCTGGTCCCCCCGGATCTGCTCGCCGGGAACGAGACAGTGTGGCGCTGCCCGACCGACGGGTGCGCCACCGCCGAGCGGGGCTCGGCCCGCCGCCCTGCCGGCACCGGGATCTGCGCCCGGCACAACGCGGCACTCCGCCGGGTGGACGCTTGATCGACTCGCTGGTCGGCGCGGTCGTCGACCCGATCGCGCAACGGTGGACACCCCGCATCGTCGGATCAGCCCTGCTCTTCTGGACCATCGGGGCACTGGTCTACGTACTAGGCCGCGTTTCGTAAGGCTCGGAGCCACTGGTCGATGATGGCGATGGTGACGGTGGCTTCG
>NZ_JBAKHU010000046.1:0-52302 GCF_036906895.1 Micromonospora sp. CPCC 206060 | reverse complement strand
CAACCCACCGAACAACAAACGATCACGCAACAACCGCTAAACACCACTCCACAGGACTTGACCCCACCGGCCGGACCATGGCCCGTCCGTGACCTCGTCGTCAAGGCCATCGAGGCGAGCGGCCACCCGTTCCCAGCAGCGGCCTGACGGTGAGCAGTCGGGTTCCTGACTCAACGGCCCCGACCTGGTCAGATCCTTGATGACGCGCGTCACTATCGGGGTACGGGCAGCGACGCGGGTCCTGCCCTCCGGTGCGACCCCCTGGAGGCCGGGGTGCCCACGTACGCGCAGCTACGGGCGGAGCGGTGGTGGGACCGCGAGATCGTCACGCCGGCCATGGACTGGCTCGGTGACGAGCTGTGCCGGCGTACCGGTCGACCGCGTACCGCCGCCGGGACCAAGGGGGACAACGCCCACCTGTGCGGCGCGCACCGATCGCAGGAGTGGATCCTCCGGTCGCGGTACTGCACCGACCGGGACTACCGGGTACAACCCGGCCTGACCGCCGATCAGCTCCGCTGGGTGTCCGGCTTCGACTTCACCCCCGGGTCGGCGGGGCAGATGATCGCGCAGTCCCGCCGGCTGATGGCGGCGATGAAGCTGGGCCGGCTCGACGAGGTGTTGGAGTTCTACGGCAACGTGGACGGTGACCGGGCCGTGGACGGCTGGGACAACCTGCGCGACCGGGCCGCGCGCAGCGACCGCAGCCACCTCTGGCACTGGCACCTCTCCATCGACCGCCGGTACTGCGACAAGCGGGACCTGATGGAACGGATCCTCGCGACGGCGCTGGGCGACGCCGCGGTACGGGAGGACGAGATGAGCGAACAGGCGGAATCCCAGATCAACAGTCTCTTCGACGGCATGTTCCACGGTGGGAACAGCATGGGCCGCAGCGTGGACCCGGACGGTTCGGGGGAACGGACGACCAGCAACAGCGTCGTGGCCAAACTGGACTACCTGCTGGCCCGGCTCGACGCGGTGGAGCGCAGGCTCGCCCAGCCGGTCCAGGCGACGCTCGATCCGGCTACGATCGCCGCCGCCCTTCCCGCCGAACTCGTCGACCGGATCGTGGACGAACTCGCCGCCCGGCTGCGGCAGGACCGGTAACCGCACTCCGTACCCAGGAGCCCAAGATGCAGAAGTACGGCAAAGCCATCGCTTCGGCGGTCTTCTTCGTGCTCACCGCCGTCTACGCCATGCTCAGCGGTGACCACCGGATCGACCCGGAGGAGTGGGTGGCGATCGCGATCGCCGCCACCAACGCGGTCGGTGTCTACCTGGTGCCGCTCGCCCCGGGGTACGGCTGGAGCAAGACCCTGGTCTCCGGCCTGCTCGCCGCACTCCAGGTGGCCGCCACGGTGATCCTCGGCGGTATCGACCCGGACGAGTGGCTGCTGATCCTGCTCGCGGTCGGCCAGGCGCTCGGGGTCGGCTGGGCGCCGGCCGTGTCGGACAACGGCGTGGCCAGCGGCGGGAAGCGGAACAGCAAGCCGGCGGCGGGCGGGGCCGAACGGCCGGTGGCGCGTACCGGCGACTGACCCGGTCACGGTCGGTTGCCGGGCGACAGGTGCGGGGTACCGGTGGCGTCGAGGTAGGCGTGGGCCGAGGCGATGGCCAGGCAGTCCGGTACCCGGCAGACCGGGCAGCGCCCGTCGTCCGCCGGCCAGTGCTCGGTGACGATCCACCGGGCGGCGAGGACCATCCGGCTGCGTAGCTGCGCCGCTGACAGGTACGGCCCGGTCATCGTCGGCCACCAACGGGGTACGCGTGGAACCGGCACATCGGCGCCTCCCGGCCTGAGCGGACACGGCTCTCCGATGCCGGGGAACCACCGTGCCCGACGGTGCCGCTCGTCGTTGAACGGCACCATCAGTGTCACCGGTGCACCGGCCGGGCGGTACCGGGACCCGCCGGCCGCTACCCCAGAAGACCCGGCCCGGAAGGCTCGGCCCGGAAGGGTTCAGCCGTAGAGGTGCCGGGCGTAATCCGGGCCGTACCGCTGCTCCAGCTCGTCCAGGGTCAGCTCGGTCCGCTGCACCTGCTTGGTGATCCGGGCCCGGGACGGGAGCAGGTCCGGCTGCCAGGTGCCGGGCTCCCACAGCGTCGACCGGAGGAACGCCTTCGAGCAATGGTAGAAGATCTGCTCGATCGACACGAGCAGGGCGAACTGCGGACGGTGGCCCTTGACCACCATCCGGTCGAAGAACGGCGCGTCGCTGACCAGCCGGGCGCGACCGTTGATGCGCAGGGTGTCGCCCCGCCCGGGGATCAGGTAGATCAACCCGACGTGCGGGTTGTCCAGGATGTTGTGGAACCCGTCCGCCCGACGGTTGCCGGGGCGCTCCGGGATGGCGATGGTGTGGTCGTCGATGACCAGGGTGAAACCGGGTGGGTCACCCTTGGGGGAGACGTCGCAGGTACCGTCCGCCCCGGCGGTCGCCACCAGGCAGAACGGCGACGCGGCCAGCCACTGCCGGTCGAGTTCGTGCAGCGCGCTGCGTTCCTTGCCGGCGGCCAGCGGCATCGGGGCGCCGATCAGGTCCCGCAGCCGCTCGTGCGAGGTGACCTCGGTGATCCCATCGGTCACCGCCGACCCCGTACCTGTCGTGCCGGATTCCGCCGTCTGCGTCATCTTCGCTCCCCGTTCGATGACCTTCGCCCCGTCAGCGTACGGCGACCACCCGTTGCCGGACAGCGGCCGGACGGGTTTACCACTCGGGGGCCCGGGTACCGCCGGAGTCGAGAGTCGCAGCTTGGAGGCCGCCATGGAGAGCCGACTGAAGGTACTGGGCCATCCGGTGCACCCGATGCTGGTGATGTTTCCGGTCGGGCTCTTCGTCACGGCGGTGCTCTTCGACGTCGTCGACGTGGCGGGCGGTCCCGACGTGCTCGGCGAGGTGGCGTACTGGAATCTCACCGTCGGCCTGATCGGCGGGCTGCTGGCCGCCGTCGCCGGTTCGTTCGACCTGTTCGCCGTCCCCAGCGGTACCCGGGCGAAGCGGGTCGGGCTCACCCACGCGCTGACCAACCTTGCGGTGGTGCTGCTCTTCGCGGCGGTCTGGGCGGTCCGGATGAACGCCGACTCCCGGCAGACCGGCGGCGCGCTGCTCGCCATCGAACTGGTCGCCGTGGCCGCGCTCGGGGTGAGTGCCTGGCTCGGCGGGGAACTGGTCGACCGGCTCGGCGTCGGCGTCGACCGGGAAGCCGGGCTGGACGCCCCCAGTTCGTTGCGTGACCCGGCCGCCACCAACCGGATCGGAGGGGTGCGGTGAACGGACAACCCCGGGAGCGGTCGGGGCGGGACCGTACGGAGGCCCGCTGGGATCCGCTGGCCGAGTTGCAGGCGCTCCGCTCGGAACTCGGCCGGGTGGTCGGTTCGGCGCTGGTCCGGGACCGGAGCGGGCCGCCAGAGGTCGAGCTGACCGAGACCTCCTACGGCTGGGCGGTGCTCGTCCGGCTGCCCGGGGTGGCACCGGAGGAGGTCGCCCTGGAACTCGACGACCGGGAGCTCTGCGTCAGGGGGCGCTCCGAGGCGGAGGTCAACGCCGAACAGGGCATCGCCGGAGGCATGCGTACCCGAGCCTTCGAGCACCGGATCGCCCTGCCGTCCCGGGTGGACCCGGACCGGATCGACGCGGTGATGGACCACGGGCTGCTGCGGGTGACGCTGCCCCGGGCGGCCCGGCCCGAGCGTCGCACCATCACCATCGGTCGGTTGTCGCCCGGCCCCACCGCGTCGCCCGGCTCCGGCCGGGACGGCGGTCGCGCCGCCGGTGCGGTCGGCGGTGCGGCGGACCCGGCGGCGGACCGGGAACTGCACCACCCCGACGTTGCCGGTCACTCCGACCGGTCGCAGCGGGACTGAATGGGCACCCCCTCGGCCATCGGGCCGGTCCACGATCGGATACTCGGGGTACGCCGGATCGCGGTGCTGCGTGCCAACGCGCTCGGCGACTTCATTTTCGTGCTGCCCGCCCTGGACGCGCTCCGGGCCAGCTACCCGGACGCCGAGATCGTACTGCTCGGTGCACCGTGGCACGCCGGGCTGCTCACCGGGCGTCCCGGACCGGTGGACCGGGTACTGGTGGTGCCACCGGCTTCGGGCATCCGTTCCGCCGGTCCGGACGAGCCGCAGCCGGCGTCGATGGACGACTTTCTGGCCGGGGCCCGGCGGGAGAACTTCGACCTGGCCCTGCAACTGCACGGTGGGGGCGCCAACTCCAACCCGATCGTGGCCGGGCTCGGTGCCCGGATCACCGCCGGGTTGCGGGCCGAGGCCGCCCCGCCGCTGGACCGCTGGCTGCGCTACGTCTACTACCAGCCCGAGGTGCTGCGCTACCTGGAGGTCGTCGGCCTGGTGGGCGCCGGGGCCACCACCACCGTTCCCAGCCTCGCGGTGACCGACGCGGACCGGGCCGAGGCGCGGGCGACGCTGGGGGAGGCGACCCGACCCCGGGTGGCACTGCATCCGGGAGCCACCGACACCCGCCGCCGCTGGCCGGCGGAACGCTTCGGCCAGGTCGCCGCCCAACTGGTGGCGGACGGATACGAGGTCCTGGTCACCGGTACCCCTGCCGAGCGGGACGTGGTGGACCGGGTGGTCGCCACCGCGGTCGAGAGGGCGGCGGACCCGGCGGGCATGCCGGTGCGGCCGCTGGTCGGCACCCTCTCCCTCAGCGGCCTGATCGGCTGCTACGCCGACTGCCGGCTGGTCGTCTCCAACGACACCGGCCCGCTGCACCTGGCCGCCGCCGTCGGTACCTCCACGGTCGGCGTCTACTGGGTCGGCAACCTGATCAACTCGGCGACGCCGCTACGGGCCCGGCACCGGCCGATCGCCTCCTGGACGATCCACTGCCCGGTCTGCGGGGTCGACTGTAGCCCGGGGGTCTACCCGGACCGGCCCGGTGACGGGAACTGCCCGCACGGCGACTCGTTCGTCACCGACGTACCGGTGACCGAGGTACTGGCGGCGGCGGCCGAGCTGCTTGCGGCGGTCTGACCGGCGGCCGAGCTGCTTGCGGCCACCTGACCGGCGGCCGGGCTGCTCGCCGCGGTCTGACCTGAGCCCACCCCGGTCTCGTCGGTCAGCACCACCTCCCACGCCTCCACGTCACGCTCGGTGACCGTGGTCGGCGACTCCAGGTGGTACGCCCCGCTGGGCAGCACTCCGGCGCCGCCGAAGCGCTCCAGCACGGCGAGCTGGGCGGCGACGTCCTCACCCTGGTGCCGCTCGTGCACCCGCTGCCAGAAGTCGAAGCCGCCGGAGGCGACCAGACACTCCCGGTCGTAGAGCACGCATCCGCCGATCCAGGAGACCTTGTACGCCCGCCACTCGTCCGGCCGGAGGTCCAGCCCGGCGGTGACGTGCAGCAGGTTCGCCGCCGGATGGATCCGGGCCCGGTCCCACTCCGGGGTGCCCGGCCGGATCCGCTCCGGCACCGGCGGTGCGGTCCACTCCTCGTAGTGCCGGTGCGTCTCCGGCCGACAGTCATCCACATAGGACAGACCATGTACCGCGTTGCCCACGAAACCGCAGCCCAGCTCCCTGATCGCGGTCAGCAGCCGGGCGACCGTGCCCGGCTCCAGCCAGACGTCGTCGTCGAGGCAGAGGACGTACCGGGCGGACGAGGCGGCCAGTAGGTACGCCCGGTGCTCGGCCAGCCCGCGCCGGGGCAGCCGCCGGGTCAGCAGCACCGGACGTCCCCGGTGCCGTAGCGCCCGGACCATGGTGGCCACCGCCGGGTGCGCCCAGGGCGGCGGGCCGTCCGACTGGTCGCTCACCACCACCCCGAACCCGGGTACGTCCTCCTGCGCGGCCAGCCCGGCCAGGGTGACCGCCAGTTCCGTCGCCCGGTCACGAGTCGGCACCAGCACGTCCAGCTCCCGCCCGGCGGACCGGAACGCCTCGGCCGACCCGGTCTCCAACGGCCGACTCACGGCCGCTTTCCGGTAAGGAAGGGCCCCCTGTTAACGCTTTCGGTAGGTAAAGGGGCCCTTCCTAACACCTCACCGGCAGTCTGTGCCCGGATCCGCTCGATGATCGCCGACGTGGAGCGGTCCGGCACGTACCCCAGGGTTCGCACCTCCCCGCCCAGCCGGCGGACCAGGGGCGCCTCGGGCACCAGCTCGGACGGGTAGTCGCCGCCCTTGACGTAGACGTCCGGTCGGACCGTCTCGATCAGGGCAGTCGGGGAGTCCTCCTCGAAGACCACCACATGGTCGACACAGCCGAGCGCGGCGAGTACGGCCACCCGGTCCTCCACCGGGTTCACCGGCCGGTCCGGTCCCTTCAACCGGCGTACGCTGCTGTCCGAGTTGACCGCCACCACCAGCAGGTCGCCCTGTTGCCGCGCCTGCTCCAGGTAGCGCACATGTCCCCGGTGCAGCACGTCGAAGCAGCCGTTGGTGAAGACCACCGAGCGTCCGGCCCGGCGCGCCTCGTCGACGAGTACGGCGAGCTGGCCGGGATCCACCACCGCCCCGTCCGGCGGGGTCTCCTCCTCGGCTGACAGGGCGGCCAGCAGAGAGTCCCGCTGACAAACACAGGTACCCGTGCCGGAGACGGTGATGGTCGCGGCGAGCTGGGCGAGCTGCGCGGCGGTCGACAGCGGCGCGTCGGCGGCCAGCGCGAGGGTCATCGCGGCCAGGTAGGCGTCGCCCGCGCCGACCGCGTGGCTCGCCGGGACCGGGGTGGTGCGGCTCCGGCTGGGCGCGCCGTCCGCCCCGCCGACCACGGCACCCTCGGTGTCCAGGGTCACCGCCACCACGTCCGCGCCGGTCCGTTCGCGCAGCGTGGCGAGCTGGGATTCGGCCAGTACGACCCGGTCCGGACCCCCGGCCGTCCCCGTACCGACGGGGACGGTGACGCCGGTACGGATCGCTGCGGGCCGGCCCTGCTCCTCGGCCGTGGTCGGCTCCCCGGCCGGGCCGGGGGCGACCCCGATGGCCAGGTCGGGTGGCTCCGGTGCGGCCTGTTCCGACGAGTCCAGGTGCAGGCCGCTGGCCGGTCCCGCCGTCCGGGCCAGCAGCCGGGTCGCCTCGGCGAAACTCGGCGTGACCACGGTGGGTGCGAGACCCCGCCAGTCGGCCAGGTCGTGCGCGTCGAGCGCGACGGTGGCGAAGCGGTCCCGGTTCCGGACCAGCCAGTCCCGGACCGGTGCGTTGAGGGCGCCCAGGCCGTAGTCGCAGACCACCAGGGTCGGCGCGGCACCGTCCGCAGCGGCCCGCAGCTCCTCGGTGGCGCAGGCCAGTGCGGTGAGCAGCCGGGCCACCGCGTCCGCCGGGAAGCCGTCCGGTTCGCCGGAGTCCTCGCGGAGCAGGATCTGGTCGGCGGCCAGCAGCCGCCGTTTCACCGGGGTCGGCCGTCCCGGCTGGCTCACCGTCCGGTCCCACACCCCGGCCCGGTCGAGGCAGTCGTGCAGTTCGTCGCCGGCGACGTCGGCGCCGATCGGTGCGACCAGCGCGGCGCGACCGCCGAGCGCGGCCAGGTTGACCGCGGTGTTGGCGGCACCGCCGGCGGCGGCGATCCGCCGCCGGAGGGTGAGTACCGGTGCCGGAGCCTCCCGGCAGAGGCGGTCCGAGTCGGCGAACCGCCACTCGTCGAGCATCGCGTCCCCGATCACCAGCACCGGACGCCCGAGCCAGCTCTCCACCACCGCGGCGAGTCGCCGCTGCTCCGCTGCTCCTGCCATGTCGGTTCGGGTCCCCCGGTCCCGGCGGGTCAAACCTGCCGTGCCCGGGGGCTGCCGACCGCAGGCCGAGCCGGGTTTCCCGACGGCCCGTGCCGGGCGGTGTCGGCCGCGTCGGGGTACGGGTCAGAGCCGGCTGACCGCGAGCACGTCGATCCGCCCCCAACGGCCCGGTATGTCGAGCAGGGCTATCCGGCTGATCGAACCGGGTAGCGCGGCGTCGCTGATCAGATGTTCACCCAACGGTTCCAGGCCGAGCATGGTACGCAGCAGCAGCAACGGGGTACCCGCCGACCAGGCCTGCGGGCTGCACGCGGTGGGGTAGTCGACCGGGTACCTGGTGAGTTTCCGGTCGTACCCGCCGAACGCCTCGGGCAGCCGGCCCCCGAAGTACCCGGCCGCCTCGATGATGCTCTCGGCGATCCGGGCGGCCTCCTCCTCGAACCCGTACCGGCGCAGACCCCAGGCGATGAAACTGTTGTCGAAGGGCCAGACGGTGCCGATGTGGTAGCCGAGCGGGTTGAAGCGCCCCTCTCCCTCGGCGAGCGTGCGGACTCCCCAACCGGAGAAGAGCCGTGGTCCGACGAGGTGCTGCGCGATCCGGTCGGCCCGGGAACTGTCCACGATGCCGCTCCAGAGCAGGTGCCCGATGTTCGAGGAGAGCGCGTCGACCTTCCCGCCGTCCGGATCGAGGGCCAGCGCGTAGTATTCGCCGTCCTCCACCCAGAAGTCCCGGTTGAAGCGCTCCTTGAGGTCGGCCGCCTCCTTCTCCAGCTGGTCGGCGAGGGCCGGGTCGTTCCAGAACTCGCGGGCCAGCCGGGCACCCCTGATCCGGGCGTCGTACGCGTAGCCCTGAAGCTCGCAGGTCGCCCGGGGGAACCCGGGCAGGCGGCCGTCGGAGTAGGAGATGCCGTCCCAGGAGTCCTTCCAGCACTGGTTCTTCAGCCCGCTACGGGTGTTGCGCCGCTGGTACCAGATGTAGTTGTCGCCCATCAGGTTGGCGTAGGTGCTGATCCAGTGGAGCGCGGCGCGCGCCTCCCGTTCGAACCGGCGGACCAGGTCACCGTCGCCGGTCCACCGTTCGTACTCGTCCATCAGGATCAGGTAGAGCGGTGTGGTGTCGGCCGCCCCGTAGTACGGCGACTGCGGGTGCTCCTCGAAGGCGGTCGACTCCCCGTAGCGGAACTCGTGCAGGATCTTGCCCGGTTCCTCGTCGCGGAAGTCGTCCAGCCGGCAGCCCTGCGGTATGGAGAGGGCATACAGCGTCGCGGCGGCCAGTTCGGAGGCGAACGGCAGCGCCTGAATGCTGGTGAGGATGCTGTCCCGGCCGAAGATCGTCATGGACCAGGGCAGGCCGGCCGCCGGTACGCTCAGCCCACCGGAGACCATCGGCGTGTAGCGGAGCGCCGCGAGGTCGACGAGGCTCCGCCGGTACGTCGCGTGCAGGGTGGGGTGCTCGCACTCCAGCTTGGGCGCCTGGGTCATCCAGCGGTGCAGGTCCTCGGCCAGTCGGGGCCGGGGGTTGCGGATGCCACGCAGACTCTCCCGGACGGTACGCCCGTTGCGGGCCAGCATCGCCACGTTCAGGTTGGCGATCCAGGTGCCACGCGCGGTGATCCGCCCGGTTATGGTCAGGCCCTGTTCGTCGAACTCCGTCCGGGGGCCGACCGGGCAGTCGGGGTGCTGGACGGCACAGTGGATCACCGTCTCCCGCTGGAAGTCGTCCCGCCGGTACACCAGGTGCAGGCGTTCCTCATGGACCTGTACCTGGTAGGTGCCCTTCTTCTCGACGGGCTGGCTGATCGTGGAGATGTCGGCGAAGTCGCTGGCCGCGTCGAGGCGGATGTGCAGGTCGAGGGGTTCGTCGGCATGGCTGACGATGGTCAGTTGCTCCTCGAAGCAGTCGCTGATCGTCTGTTGCCGGATGATGGAGAGCTCCGGGTCGAAGCCGTGCGTCGCGTTGGCCGGGGTGAGGAAGAACCGCGCCTGGAAGTACTCCAGGTCGTCGACGGAGAGCGCGTAGAGCCGATTGTCGTTGACCCGCAGCACCCATCTCGACAGGAAGCGGGTGTCCCAGGAGAGGAGGCCGGTGGGGAACGTCGGGGACGGCTCGAAGTCTCCGCACCGGTCGGCCACCACGAACGTGTTGCCGTCCAGGATCCGGACCGCGGTCATCTGTGCTCACCCTTTCGACCCGGTACGAGGTCCCGGGGATCCTGCGCGGCCGGTGGTCCGGGGAGGAGGCGTTCGAAGAGCCGGAACAGCTCCAGCCGGCCGTCGACGGCGATGCACCCGCTCAGCCAGGCGGCGGTGAGGTTCTGCTCGCCCCTGATCGCGTTTTCCAGGACCTCCCTGCGGCTGTGGATGACGCAGTGGGCGGTCGTCCCTTCCTCTTGGCGTGCGCTGATGTTCCCGCTGCTGATCTCAAGCAGCCACTTGTCGATTCCGCCATTCGACATGATTTCGAACCGGATGCTGCCGGTGATCCGTTCCAACCGCTCGTGGTGTACCTGGCTGAGCTGGGTGAAGAACTCGGCGATCGGACTGGCCATGGAGTGTTCCCCGTTCGTCACTCATCCGATGGCACCGCCCGGGGCCTCGACGATCGACATCCCCGTCATTATCCCATGAATCGCCCTATTACCGGTCGTTTCCTCCATAGGCTGGCGACTGTCGGCCGGCCAGATCCGGGCGGAGCCGGCTCAGTCAGGTGACGGCAGACCAGGGGGCGCGATGGACAGGATTCTGATGATCACCGGGGACGCGGCGGAATCCCTGGAGGTGCTCTACCCCTACCAGCGGCTGATCGAGGAGGGGTACGAGGTGCACATGGCCGGGCCGGCCGCCCGGCCGTTGCAGTTCGTGATCCACGAGTTCATGCCGGGCTTCGACACGTACACCGAGAAGCCCGGCTACGTGTTCCCGGCGGACCGGGCGTTCGCGGACGTCGACCCGGCCGACTACATCGCGCTGGTCGTACCCGGCGGCCGGGCCCCGGAGTACCTCCGCAACGACCCGGAGTGCCTGCGCATCGTCCAGCAGTTCGCCGAGGCGGACAAGCCCATCGCCCACCTCTGCCACGGTCCGCTCATCCTCGCGGCGGCCGGGGTGCTGACCGGGCGGCGTTCGGCGGCCTACCCGGCGCTGGCGCCGGACGTCAGGGCGGCCGGTGCCGAGTTCGTCGACGCCGAGGTGGTGGTCGACGGGAAGCAGGTGTCGGGCCGGTCGTGGGCGGACAACCCGGCGTGGATGCGCGAGTTCATCAAGATGCTCCAGGCTCGCGGCTGACCCCAGGCGCTGCCCGCTACTTCAGTACCATCGCGCCGGTCTGCTCGAAGGCGGCCAGGTCGGCCAGGGTCTCGGTGACCGAGGCGGAGAGCGGTGCGGGGAACTCCTCCGGCCGGCAGAACCGGGCGTCGGTGGTCTCGTCGGTGCTGGTCAGCAGCTCACCGTCGTATCCGTTGACCCGGAAGGCCACCGTGAACAACTGGTAGGTGTGGCCGAACATGTTGGTGTTGATCCGGTCCGGGCCGGTGTACATGGCGAACGGGGTGACCCCGAGCGCCCGCAGGCCGGTCTCCTCGCGCACCTCCCGCACCGCGCAGTCCATGATGGACTCACCCAGTTCCATCGCGCCGGCCGGCATCGCCCAGTGGCCGTTGTCTGAGCGCTGGATCAGCAGCACCCGACCGGCGTCGTCACGCAGCACGGCACGGGCGCCGACGAAGAGCAGCACCCGGTCCCCGGCGATCGCGCGGAGCTGCCCGACATAGGACTCGGCCCAGGAAACGCTCATTCGGCTACTCTACGGCCCTTCCCAAGGTGTGAGCCGCGACACTACTTTTTTACCCATGCGTAGCACGATGATGGACATCCCCCTCCAGGTTTCCCGGATCCTCGAACACGGCAGCACCGTGCACGGTTCGGCCGAGGTGGTCACCTGGACCGGCGGTGAGCCGCGCCGGATGACGTACGCCGAGGTGGGCCGGGTTGCCGCCCGCCTGGCCCACGCGCTGCGCGACGATCTCGGCGTCACCGGGGACCAGCGGGTGGCGACGTTCATGTGGAACAACAACGAACACATGGTGGCGTACCTCGCGGTGCCGAGCATGGGTGCCGTGCTGCACACCCTGAACCTCCGGCTCTTCCCCGACCAGGTCGCCTACATCGCCAACCACGCCGAGGACCGGGTGGTACTGGTCGACTCGACCCTGGTGCCGCTGTTCGCGACGGTGCTGCCGAAGCTGACCACCGTGGAGCACGTCGTCCTGGTCGGCGGCGGCGACCCGGCGCCACTGCGCGACGCGACGGCCGGGCGGGTCGCCGTACACCACTGGGACGAGCTGCTGCGCGACAAGCCGGACAGCTACGACTGGCCGGAGGTGGACGAGCGGGACGCCGCAGCCCTCTGCTACACCTCCGGGACCACCGGCCACCCGAAGGGCGTTGCCTACTCCCACCGGTCGATCTACCTGCACTCGTTGCAGATCTGCACGACCGAGGGCTTCGGGCTCGGGCCCACCGACCGGGAGCTGGCCATCGTGCCGATGTTCCACGCGATGTCCTGGGGGCTGCCGTACGCGTCGTTCCTCTCCGGCGCGTCGCTGCTCATGCCGGACCGGTTCCTCCAGGCCGCACCGGTCGCCGCCATGATCGCCGCCGAGCGGCCCACCCTGGCCGGTGCGGTGCCCGCCATCTGGAACGACCTGCTCGGCTACCTGGACGCCAACCCCACCGACGTCTCCTCGCTCAGGGAGGCGATCGTCGGCGGCTCGACCTGCCCGCCCGCGCTGATGCACGCGTTCGCCGACCGGCACGACATCGACGTCATCCACGCCTGGGGGATGACCGAGATGTCGCCGCTCGGTTCGGTGTCCCGGTCACCGGCCGGCGCCACCGGCGAGGTGGCGTGGGCCTACCGGTACACCCAGGGCCGGGTACCGGCCGGGGTGGCGGCCCGGATCGTCGGCCCGAACGGCAGCCCGATGCCCGCCGACGGCCGCTCCGTCGGCGAACTGGAGGTACGCGGGCCGTGGGTCACCGCCCGGTACGTCGGCGACGACGCCCCGGATCCGGAGAAGTTCCGGGACGGTTGGCTGCGTACCGGTGACGTGGGCACCCTCTCCCCGGACGGGTTCATCACGCTGACCGACCGGGCCAAGGACGTGATCAAGTCGGGCGGTGAGTGGATCTCCTCCGTGGAGTTGGAGAATGCCCTCATGGCACATCCGGCCGTACTGGAGGCGTGTGTGATCGGTGTGCCGGACGAACGGTGGGACGAGCGCCCACTGGCCACCGTGGTGCTGCGGGAGGGCGTCACGGCCACCGCCGAGGAGCTGCGGGACTTCCTCGCCGGCTCGGTCGCCCGGTGGCAGTTGCCGGAGCGGTGGGCCTTCGTCGACGCCGTTCCGAGGACCAGCGTCGGTAAGTTCGACAAGAAGGCCGTCCGCGCCCGGTACGCCGACGGGGCTCTTGCCGTCCGTCAATTGTCGACGACGTAACGTTTTCAGGCGCTACGGCGCCTGAAGGGGAGAGGGCCATACTCCTTTATCCCCCTCCCCAGGGCGGCCCCGGTGTCGCACCACACCGGGGCCGCCCGCCCCCCCGCCACAGGTGGTCCGGGTCACTGCGCACTCGTCGTGATCAGCACCTTCCCCACCACGCTGTCCTGCACCGCCTGGTGGGCCTCCGCCGCCCGGTCCAGCGGGTAGTAGTGCAGCGGCAGACCGGCGTCGGCACCGACGTGTACCCCGCCCTGGGCGACGGCGGCGGCCAGGTTGTCGATCGCCCGGGCCTTGGCGAACCACGGCGTGGTGTAGATCAGCACGAACTGCCAGCGGGCGTTGGGGACCATCATCGCCCGGATCGGGATGGTCACCTCGTCACCGCCGTCGTCGGCGTAGACCGCGACCGTGCCGGAGGGAGCGAGCAACTGCGCGTCGACCGCCGCGTTGCGGGCCGCCGCGACCTCCACGATCACGTCCACCCCGTCGGGCGCGATCTTGCGGACCTCGGCGACCACGTCCTGTTCCCGGTAGTTGACCACGTGGGAGGCGCCGGCCGCCGCCGCGAGCTGCGCCTTCTCCGGGCTGCTCACCGTGGTGACCACGGTGGCCTCCGCCCACCGGGCCAACTGGATCGCGGCGTTGCCCACCGCACCGGCGCCACCCTGCACCAGCACGGTCCGCTCGGCCAGCGCGCCCGGATGGAGCTGGTCCGGTACCGTCTCGCCGACGGTCAGGCAGCGGTGCGCGGTCAGGAACGGGATGCCCAGGCTGGCACCCAGGTCGAACGGGGCGGCACCGAGCAGCACCACCTGGCGTACCGGGACCACCGTGTACTCGCTGGCCGTCCCCCAGGGCCGTCGCCAGGCGGCCTCCCACACCCAGACCCGTTCCCCGGTCAGCGACTCGTCCACTCCGGTACCGACCGCCTCGATGACCCCGGCACCGTCCTGGTTGGGGATCTGCCAGCCGTCCCGGGGCGTGGTGCTCTGCCGGGACTTCCAGTCCGTCGGGTTCACCCCGGAGACCGCGACCCGGACCAGCACCTCACCCGGCCCCGGCTCCGGCACCGGCCGGTCCACCACCTGGAGTACGGAGGGAGCGCCGGCCCGTTCGTACACGACCGCCTTCATCGGGTCTCCTCACTGTTCAGGCCGACCTGTTCCGTTGTCGACCGCCCGCCGCGCGTGGCGTCCCCGGTCAGCCGCCCGGCTTCAGCACCACCTTGGAGTAGTTCTCCTCCCGTCGGTCGAAGCGTTCGTACGCGTCCGGCGCCTGCCCCAGCGGAAGCTCCTTGCTGACCACGAAGCCCGGCCTCGCCCGCCCCGCGACGATCATGTCCCGCAGGTAGCTGTTGTACGTCTTGACGTTCGCCTGCCCGGTCGCCATCCGCAGGCCCTTCTCAAAGAACCGGCCCATCTTGACCAGCAGTTCGCCGTGGCGCGAGTGGATGTCCGGGGCGCCCGGGTCGTGGGCCAGGTACAACCCGACCACCCCGATCGCGCCGGTGGCCCGGACCACCTCGATCAGACTGTTCAGCACCGAGGCGGGCTGCTCCTCGCCGCTGGCGGCGGTGGCCTGGTAGCCGACCGCGTCCACCCCCTTGTCGGTGCCGGTACCGCCGGTCGCCTCCCTGATCTGCTCGACCGGGTCGGCCCGGGTGAAGTCGACCGGTACCGCGCCGATCGACTCGGCGAGCTTCAGCCGGGACGGCACCCGGTCGACCACGAACACCTTCGCCGCGCCCATCAGCATCGCCGAGTACGCCGCCATCAGCCCGACCGGCCCGCCACCCAGCACGGTGATGGTCTCGCCCGGACGCAGCCCGGTCATCGCCACCCCGTGGTAGCCGGTCGGGAAGATGTCCGCGAGCATGGCGAAGTCGTTCTCGTGGTCGGTGCCGGGCGGCAGCCGCAGGCAGTTGAAGTTCGCGAACGGCACCCGCAGGTACTCGGCCTGCCCGCCCCGGTACTTGCCCATGGACACGTAGCCGTACGCGCCACCGGCGAAGCCGGGGTTGACGGTGAGGCAGAAACCGGTCTTCTGTTCCCGGCAGTTGCGACAGAACCCGCAGGCGACGTTGAACGGCATGCTGACCCGGTCACCCTTGCGGATCCGGGCCACCCCGGGCCCGGTCTCCACCACCACGCCCATGTTCTCGTGACCGAACACGATGCCCGGTCCCGCCTCGGTCCGACCCTCGTACATGTGCAGGTCGGAACCGCAGATTGCGGTAGTGGTGATCCTGACGATCACATCGTTCGGATCCTCGATCCGGGGATCATCGACATCGACCACGGTCACCTGACGCGGCCCCTCGTACACCACAGCCTTCATGGTTCCGAAGGTAGGCGCCGAGCCGGAGGAATGCGGCGGATCGGTTATATCCCCTCGACCGCCGCGTCGGTCAACTCACCCACCATTGGCAGCACCAGCGCGGCGAGCCGCTCCGCGTCCGGATCCAGCGGGTACCCGGCGTGCGGTACGGCCACCACCCGCATCCCGGCGGCAGCGGCGGAGCGTACCCCGTTCGACGAGTCCTCGACCGCGACGCAGCGGGCCGGATCGACGCCGAGCCGCCCGGCCACCGCCAGGTAGACGTCCGGGGCCGGCTTGCCCCGCGCGGTCTCCTCGGTGGAGAGGCTGAACCGGAACGCGTCGGTGAGACCGGTCGCCTCCAGCGCCGCCGCGATCAGCCGGGTCGGCGAGGAACTCGCCAGCCCGAGCGGCCACCGCCCGGCCAGCCGGCGTACGACCGCCACGGAGCCGTCGATCACCGGTACGCCCCGCGCGTAGCGTCGGGCCATCTCGTCGACCACCTCGGTGGCCACCTGCTCCGGGGTCCGGTCCACGCCCAGTTCCGCGCTGAGGTAGGTCGACCACTCCCCGGTGCTCATCCCCATCAGCCGGCGCTGGGTGTCCGGCAGCCAGCGCCCGCCCCGGTCGGCGACGTACGCCCGGCGGACCTCCTCCCAGACCGGCTCGGAGTCCACGATCACGCCGTCCAGGTCGAAGACCACCGCATCCGTCACGGCCCCATCCTGCCCGACCGGCGGCGGCACCGCCTCACGGCGCCGGCGCGGGCAGACCGATCGGGTTACCGGCCGGCAGGACCGTCTGGCAGGCCAGGGCGATCGGGGCGAGCAGCTCCCGCAGCCGGTACGTCCGTTCCGGGCCCAGTACCCGCCAGGGCTTCGCGGCGGCCTCGTCGGTCGCGTTCTCGACCGCCCGGAACGCGGTCCGGCCCCGCTCGGTCGGCTGCCCGTCCCGGGTCAGCCACCACCGCTCGACCAGCCGTTCGGTGGCCGCCGCCCACTCCTCGTCGGTCCAGCCCCGGTGCGGCTGCAACGCCTCCCGGGACAGGTCGACCCTGCACCGCCAGGCGAGCGTCTCGACCGGGTCCAGCCCGGCCGCGACCAGCCCGGCGACGTGCCCGTCACCCCGGTGTTCGCGCAGCGTGGTGGCCGCCTGCCAGAGCCGGGCCAGCGGCCATTCGGCCCGGGGCAGCGCCGCGTTGACCGCGCCGAGTACCCGGCCCGCATGGTCGAGCGCCCCGGCCGCCTCCTCCAGCAGGTCGGCGGCCTCGGCGACCTGCTCCTCCGGCTGGGCGTAGGTCAGCTCGGCGAGCGCCTGGACCGCCCCGGTCAGCCGGGCCCGCAGTGCCTCCTGCGGGGTGGCCAGTCTCCACACCGACGGCAGCGCCCGGGACACCATGCCCGGGGCGAAGGTGAAGAACGCGGCGATTGCCGGCGCCGCCTCGACCGGGCCCAGCGGGGCCGCGCGGCCGGCGAAGTAACCCCGCCAGTAGCCACGCAGCCCCACCGCCTCGTACGCGGCCCGGGAACGCGGGTGGAAGTAGGTCACCGCGTGCACCGGCTCGAAGTGCGTCCACATCAGTCGGGCCAACCGGGCCGGATCGTCGCTCGTCGCCACGACTGCGAACCTAACCCCGGCCCGGTACCACGGAGAACCCCTCAGTGACCTTTAGAACGTCCGCGAGGTGAACCTGTTGCACCGCGAGGTGAACCTACTGGACCGCGAGGACGTCGACGACGAAGCGCAGCGGACCGGCCGGCCGCCCGCCGCCCGGGTTCTCGCCGTAGCCCAGCTTGGTGGGGATGTCGAGCTGTACCCGGCTGCCCACGGTCGCGCCGACCAGACCCTGGTCCCAGCCCGGGATCACCTGACCACCGCCGAGCTGGAAGGTGAACGGCTGGGACCGCTTCCAGGAGGCGTCGAACTCCTCACCGGTGGCGTAGAACGCACCCACGTAGTTCACGGTGATCTGCTGCCCGGCCTGGGCCGCCGGGCCGGTGCCCTTGATCAGCGGGGTCGCGGTCAGCTTGGTCAGCGTGCCGGTACCCTTGGCGACCGTCGGCTTGGTACCCAGCGCCGGGTCCGCGCCGGCCGGCAGCGGCGGGAAACCGGGGTCGGCCGGCTGCTGCGGCGCCTCGGCCGTGGTACCGGCCGACGGCGCGGCAGCCGGGTCGGCCTTGTCGTCGGTACCCCGGCCGACCGCCACGAACACCCCGATCAGGACGACCACGACGGCCAACCCGGCGAGCGCCCCGAGCACCGCCTGGCGGCGGCGTTTCGCCGCGGCGGCCCGCTCGGCGGCTGCCTTGGCGGCGGCCCGCTTCTCCGCCTTGGACATCGGGCGCTGCTCCGTCGCCTGGCCCGGTACGCGCTCGCTCACTCGTCGACTCCCTGCTGCAAGAGGTGGTGGGGCGGGGGGAGGTCGCCGCCCGAGAGGTCGGGGCAACGGTACCCGCCGGGGTCGGCGGCGCGGGGGTAGGTTCTCGGCCATGTCGATACTCACCGAAGAAGATGTCGCCCTGCTGACCGAATCGCACCTCGCGCACGTCGGCACGGTCGAGCCCGACGGCACCCCGCACGTCACCCCCGTCTGGGTGGACACCGACGGCGAGCACATCCTGTTCAACATCGTCAAAGGCTGGGTGAAGTACCGCAACATCGAGCGCAACCCGGCGGTGGCGATCTCGGTGTCCGACCGGGCCAACGACTTCCGGACCCTGTGGGTCAAGGGCACCGCGGAACTCGTCGAGGAGGGTGCCGACGAGCACATCGACAAGATGGCCCGGAAGTACCTCGGCCGGGACCGTTACCCCCGGCGGAAGTCCGGTGAGCAGCGGATCATCGTGAAGGTGACGGTCACCCAGAAGCTGGGGCTGCCCTGACCTGCGTGGGTCTGCCGCCGGGGTACGGCGTCAGGCGGTCTTCCGGGTCGTCTTCCGGGCGCCGGCAGCCTTCTTGGCCGGCGCCTTCTCCGGCTCGGTGGCCTTCTTCTCCGCAGTCTTGCGCCCGGTCGTCTTCTTCTCGGCGGTCTTCCTGGCCGGCGCCTTCTCCGCCTCGGTCTTCTCCGCCGTCTTCTTCGCGGCCTTCTTCGCCGGTGCCTTCGCCGCCTTCTGCTCCTCGGCCCTCTTCATCCCGGCTGCCTTCTGCGCCGAGCGGGCCGCCGAGATCGGGGTCGGTTCCCGGCCGCCGGCCGGCTCCCCCCGGGCCGTCCGGGCCCGCTCCACGGACGCCTTCAACGCCGCCATCAGGTCCACCGCGGCGGCCGGCGCCCGTTCCTCCTCCTCGGGCGCGACGATCTCCCGCCCCTCCACCTTCGCGTCGATGACCTCCTGCAACGCTGCCCGGTAGTCGTCGGTGAAGGCGTCCGGCTGGAAGTCCCCGGTCATCGAGTCGATCAACGAGCTGGCCATCGCCAGCTCCGGCGGGCGGACCGTGATGTCCTCGCCGAGAAAACCGAAGTCGGGCTGCCGGATCTCGTCCGGCCAGAGCATCGTGTTGAGCAGCAGCACACCCTCCCGGACCCGCAACGTGGCGAGCTGCTCGCGCTGGCGCAGCGCCACCTTGACGATCGCCACCCGCTCCGAGTCGAGCAGCGCGTCCCGCAGCAGCACGTACGGCTTGGTCGCCGCGCCCTCCGGCGCCAGGAAGTACGCCTTGTTGTAGAGGATCGGGTCGACCTGCTCGGCCGGTACGAACTCCAGCACGTCGATCGCGTGCGAACTGGTCAACGGCAGCTCGGCGAAGTCCTCGTCGGTCAGGATCACCATCTCCCCGCCGCCGATGTCGTACCCCTTGGCGATGTCGTCGTAGGTGACCTCCTCGCCGCAGACCGAGCAGGTGCGCTTGTAGCGGATCCGGCCGCCGTCGGCCCGGTGCACCTGGTGGAAGCGGATGTCCTTCTCCTCGGTCGCGGAGTAGAGCTTCACCCCGATCGAGACCAGGCCGAACGAGACGGCACCCTTCCAGATGGCCCGCATCTGCGCTCCCTTCCCCCGGTATTGACCAGGATCGCATCCGAACGAAGCGGGCGCGAGGAGTTCGGCGCCGTTCTACAGTCAGGAGGTGCCCGGCGCACCGCTTCGGCCGATGCTCGCGATCACCGGGGAGCTGCCCGCAGGCCCCGGCTGGGCGTACGAGTTCAAATGGGACGGGGTACGCGCCCTCGCCGAGATCTCCGGCGGCCGGCAGCAGCTCTACGCCCGGTCCGGCGTGGAGATCACCGCCGCCTACCCGGAGCTGGGCACCCTGCATCAGCAGGTGGACGACGCGCTCCTCGACGGAGAGGTGGTGCTCTTCGGGGCGACCGGTCAACCGTCCTTCACCGCGCTGGCCGAGCGGATGCACGTCCGCGACCGGCACAGGGCGGCCCGGCTCGCGGCGGTCGCCCCGGTCACGTACATGATCTTCGATCTGCTCCGGTTGCGTGGCGCGGACCTGACCGGGTGGCCGTACCACCGGCGCCGGGCGGCCCTGGCGGAGCTCGGGCTCGGTGCGGCCCGCTGGGCGGTACCCCCGGACTTCACCGACGGCCCGGCCACCTACACCGCCGCCGGCGAACACGGCTTGGAGGGGGTGATGGCCAAGCGGGTCGACTCGGTCTACCGGGCCGGCGTGCGGTCCCCGGACTGGGTCAAGGCCAAACTGGAGGTGACCGGGGACTTCGTGGTCGGCGGCTGGCGCCCCGGCGCCCGACGGATCGGTGGCCTGCTGGTCGGGGTACCGGGACCGGACGGTCGGCTGATCTACCGGGGCCGGGTCGGCGGCGGGATCGGTGCGGCCATCGAACGGGAGCTTCTCGCCGAACTGGAGCCGCTGCGCACCCCCGACCCGCCGTTCAGCCGTGACGTGCCCCGGGAGGATGCCCGGGGCGCCATCTGGGTAAGACCCACCATCGTGGTCGAGGTGAAGTACGGCCAGCGCACCCCGGACGGGCGGCTGCGCTTCCCCCGGCTGCTGCGGCTGCGCCCAGACAAACCCCCGGAGGAGGTCGACGATGCCGGCTGACACCCGGAAGACCCGCGTCGAGGTCGAGGGACGTGAACTCACCCTGTCCAACCTGGACAAGGTGCTCTTCCCCGAGGCCGGCTACACCAAGGGCGAGGTGATCGACTACTACACCCGGATCGCCCCGGTGCTCCTGCCGCACCTGACCGACCGCCCGGTGACCCGGATCCGCTTCCCCAACGGGGTCGACGACAAGTCGTTCTTCGAAAAGAACGCCCCGGCCAGCACCCCGGACTGGGTACGCCTGGAGACCCTGCCCGTGCCGGGATCGTCCAAGGGCCGGGAGACCATCGCCTACGTCGTCGCCGACGACCTGCCCACCCTGGTCTGGCTGGCCAACCTGGCCGCCCTGGAACTGCACACCCCACAGTGGAAGATCGGCCGGCACCCGGACATGCTCGTCGTCGACCTGGACCCGGGCGCCCCGGCCGGGCTCGCCGAGTGCTGCGCGGTCGCGCTGCTGATGCGGGACCGGCTCGCCGACGACGGTCTGGACAGTTACCCCAAGACCTCGGGCAAGAAGGGCATGCAGTTGTGCTGCCCGATCGCCGGCAACCAGGACGCCGACCTGGTCTCCGGGTACGCCCACCGGATCGCCGCCGAACTGGAGCGGGCGCACCCGAAGCTGATCGTGTCGAAGATGGCGAAGAACCTCCGCCCTGGCAAGGTCTTCATCGACTGGAGTCAGAACAACGCGGCCAAGACCACGGTGGCGCCCTACTCCCTTCGGGCCCAACCGACGCCCTCCGTGTCGACGCCCCTGACCTGGGCAGAAGTCGAAGCCGGCACCGACCGTCGCCGCCGATCGCTGCGCCACTGCACCCCGGACGAGGTGCTGGAGCGGGTCGACGAGCACGGTGACCTGCTCGCCCCGCTGCTCACTCCAGGCCCGAAACTGCCCATCGGTTGACGCTGTTCTGGCTACCGGACGTTCGATAGCTCTGGCTACCGGACGTTCGGTAGCTTGATACCAGGCGTGTTATCTTGGCTGGGTGAGCTGGGCCGTCCTCGTCCACCCAGAAGCTGACCTTGAGCTCGGCAAGGTCGGTCCACGCGAGCGTGTTGCGATCGTCAACGCCCTCAAGAAGCTCCAGGAAATTGGACCATCGCTCGGCTATCCCCACACTTCGGATGTCAGAGGCGCCAACCATCTGCGTGAGCTTCGTCCCCGTGCAGGTCGCTCCCCGTGGCGCGCCTTCTACCGTCAGATCGGTTCGGCTCTTGTCGTCGGTGCCATCGGCCCAGAGGCAGAGGTGGACCCCAAGGGATTCAAACGGGCAACCAGCATTGCGGAACAGCGCTCGGATGAGGTGGAGGACGGGTCATGAAGCTTTCCGACATGAAGCCCTTGGACCAGGTGATTGCGGAGAATCGTCAAGATCCGCAGTTTCAGGTCGAGTGGGACCGAACTGCCTTCGCCCGGGCTGTCGCCATCAGAGTCATCGCCTACCGCACCAGGACTGGTCTGACCCAGCGAGACCTGGCCAAAACTACCGGACTTACTCAGCCAGCCATTGCCCGACTTGAGCGCGGCGATCACGAACCGTCGTTGGGCACGCTGGCCAAGCTGACGAAGGCCACAGGGCTCTCCTTTGAGCTGAAGGTTGCGGGTGGAAGCGTGGACCTGTCGGCTCGGAGCGTCCAGCAGTTGCGTAAGTGGACCAGGGCCGTGCAGGTGCCGAAGGGCGGTCGCTGGGTTCTCCGGAACACCGGCAAAGGGGTGCAGGGTCAGGAGGCGGCGCCGTCCGAGCGAATCGCCTCCTGAGCCTGTCCGATCGCTTTCGTCTGACTTCCTAACACCTCAGGCGGCGGGCCAGGTGGTGAACGAGACCCGGGCGTCAAGGTTGGCTGGTACGCCGAGGTAGCGGTAGCAGTTGACCCGGATCTGCGTGTCGGAACCGAGGCTCGACCAGCCGGCCAGGACGCAGTGTCCACGGGGATCGCTGTCGAACATGCCCCGGTGCGCGTTGACGAAGGCGGTGCCGAAGGGGGTCGCCGTCCCCGTGAACGTCATCGTGTACTGCCCGGTGCCGAACACCGTTCCGGACGCGCCGCCGTACCCGGGGAGGGTCGAGTTGTAGCTGTCGCCGAAGATCCGGCCGTCGCGGACCGTGTCCCGGTAGAGCGTGCCGCTGGCGAACCGGGGACCGGTGGACCTGCCGAGCAGGTCGACCCGGGAGCCGTACGTCACGGTGAACCGCGAGTCGACCGGGTTGCCGGCCGCGTTGACGCACCACACGTCCCGACTGTCCGGCCGACCGGTCTGGCAGTGCACCGCGCTGGTGGCGTACGCGGTCACGTGCGTCATCGGGAAGATCGGTGCCCCGTACTCGCTGTCCGGGTTGCGGTTGATGTGGAACCGGTAGTGCCCGGTCCCGAGCCGCTCGTAGGAGATCGGCCCGCCCGTCGAGTCGTACCGGTAGCTGTGGGTGATGGTCCGCACCCCGGTCGGCGCCGCCTGGTCGGTCCAGAAGTACGCCAGCCGCCCCTGGCTGATCTGCCGCACGTTCGTGTAGGTCGCCACGAACCGGCTGTCCACCGCGGCGCCGGTCGCCGCGAAGCAGCGGACCACGATCTCCTGGTCCACCCCGCTCAGGCTGCGACCCCAGGCAGCGACCGTGCAGTGGACCGGCCCGCCGCCGTACGCCACGACGTGCGCGACGCCACCGCTGGTGGCCGCGCCCTCAAGCACGACCGTGTACGCCCCGACGCTGGTCCGGCGGATGGTCACCGGGTTGCCGGTGGAGTTGACGGTGTAGCCGCCAGTGATCTGGTACTCGGCGGTCGTCGGTGAGTGCGCCCAGACCGTGGCCGTCACCTCGGTCGCCAGGGTCCCGACCGGTCCTGCCGAAGCCGGCGCCGACGCGGTCGACAGGGGCCCGGCCAGCGCCCCGGCCAACAGGGTGGCCAGCCCTGCGGTCAGCGCTGACGCCCTCCACCGCAACCGCGATGCTCCGATCCGTTCATCCGACCACATCACCGTGACCTCCTGACCGCAGTATTCACGGCAGCGAGTGTGGCAATCACTCGCCAGTGCGGCCGGCTGGCCCTCAATGGAACCGGAGGGTGTTCCGCCGGTGGCGGATGATCCGCCGGGTGCAGGGCACGGCGTGGTCGGTGGGCAGCGCGCACCGGCCGCCGCCGGGCAGCAGCCGGTCACAGAACACGCGATGGCGTACGCCCTGACTGTCCTCCTCGGAGACCGTGACCTCTCCGGTGTCCACGGCCCGGGTGAGGCTGGCCAGGGCGCGGGCGGCGGTCCGCGCGAACATCCGGGCCCGGGCCAGGTCGGGCACGGTGATCGGCAGGTGGATCACCCATCGGGTACCCGGCGACAGGCTCATCGACCGGCCAGTTCGTAGGCGCTGGGGGCCTGGGCGGACTGCCAGGCCCGCAGCGCGTCCTTGATGCGCGTGTTCTCCTCGCGGACGGCGGCCAGCGCGGTCTGTGCGACGGCGAGTTCGGCGGCGACCCGGTGCAGGAACGCGTTGACCTCGGTCGGGTCGAGCCCTTGGCGGCGGTGGCTGAAGCAGCGTTCGCGGACCTGCCAGGGCCGCAGCGGCGGGTAAGCGGTGCGCCCGTCCGGGACCAGGTCGGCGGTTGTCCCCGGTGGACGGCGCCGGCGGCGATCGGGCAGGTGGCGAACGAGTAGCAGGTGGCGCAGGAGTCTACGCACGACAGGGTCACCTTCCGTTTGGGTGATCTTGGCCCTGGTGGTGTTACCTGGATGGAAGGGGGTGCCCCTGCCAGTTCGGGTCCGGCAGGGTCACCCCCGCCCTGTCACCGCAGCCTCGATCGGCGAGTACGGCAACAGGGCTGTCTAATGCGACGCGGGGCCGTCCACGAAGGCGCCAACCGACCGCTTCGGCCACCTCGTCGCTGACAGTGACGCTATCGACACTGGCATACCTGCGTCAAGTACTTCGCCGTCCTCTCTGGCAAACCATCATCACCTACCTCACTCGTCTTACATGCGTTGCCTGTCTCGAATCTGCGATCAATACTGGGAGGGCCAACCGACTGCAAGGGGCCATCTCGTGCCTATTCCACCCACAATGGATGAACTGCTTGACAGCCTGTTGAGCCGGATCGAGGGAGGGGCCTACCCTCCTGGCTCTCAACTGCCGTCCGGTCGACAACTAGCCGCCGAGTACAACGTCTCCCACTCCACCATTCAGCGAGCCGTGGCGACGCTGCGGGAGCGGGGGATCCTGGTCGGGCGTCCGGGGCGCGGCGTCTTCGTCGCCGAGAAGTAGCAACGCCGAGACAGAGGCCAGCAGCCGCCGGGCCCGATGGGTTTCGTCAAGCGGCGACCGGTGTGGTGGAGCGGGCAGGCAGCAGGACTCCGGCTCGCCGCCTGTCGAGCTGCACCGTCTGTGCCAGCACGCGAGAGGGGCTGTCCCGCCGGGACGACATCGGCCACCCGCTTCTGCCCTGATCGGCCTTGGCCACCTGTCTGCGACCGGCTTGGCCTTGGCCACCTGTCTGCGACCGGCCCGGCCTCGACCCCCCTGTTTCTCGTTTTCCAGGTAGTCGCGGTGTCAGCCCCGGCCCGATGGCCCGACTTCCTGAAAACACAGTGGATCAAAACACGGTGGATCAAAACGGAGTGGATCGCGGGGCGTCCCCGGACAGGGCTGGGGAAGGTGGGTGCCCGGCTGGCGAGGTGCCGGCGACGGTACGGACTGCGGGTCAGCCGGAAGGCGTAGCGGCAGGTAGCGGGCTTCGACCAGGACGGTATCTGTCGCGTTCCCGGCCCTGAGGGCTGTTCTTGCCGCCGCCGACGTGTTGTCATACCGGAACGACGACGTCACTGACCTCGTCGCGGAGGCCCCCGGTGATCCCGCTCCGCCTCCCTTCCCTCATGCGTGAAAGGTGCAAGGATGCACAGAAGACCCACCTTCCGACTGGCGGTTCTCACCGCTGCCGCCGCCACCTTCCTGGCGGGCGGCGGTGCCTCCGCAGCGGTGGTCACGGCAGCGCCCACGACCGCCTCCCCGGGTGTCGAGGCGTGCGAGCCGGGTGCCGACGAGCACAGCGCGGCCCGGGTGGCCGAGGGTGCCACCGCCCAGGAACCGGAGCTGTACTCGAAGAACGAGGCGAACGCCTACGGCGTGATCAAGGATTCGCCGCGACTGCCCGACGGCAGCGTCACCGTGCCCACGGTCTTCCACATGATCTCCGACCACCCGCTCACCGCCGCCGAGACGGCGCGGTGGAACACCATGATTGCGGACCAGGTGGAGGTGCTCAACGATTCGTTCGCGGGCCGTACCGCGCCGGACGCCGCCGACACGCCGTTCCGGTTCTCGCTCGTCGACACGACGTGGACGGTGAACAGCGACTGGTACACGGTCGTGCCGGGCAAGAACGAGCGGGACATGAAGAAGGCGCTCTACACCGGCGACGCCCGTACCCTGAACGTGTACGCGGCGAACATCGGCGGTGGGCTGCTCGGCTGGGCGTACTTCCCGAAGGGCTACAACACCGGCCGGGACTACATCGACGGCGTGGTGATCCTCGACGAGTCGATGCCGGGCGGTACGGCGGGCAAGTATGCCCTGGGTGACACGCTGACCCACGAGGTCGGGCACTGGATGATGCTGGAGCACACCTTCGCCCACGGCTGCGCCGCCTCCGGTGACTTCGTCGAGGACACTCCGCGCGAGGCGGCTCCGCAGTTCAACTGCCCGGTGGGCGCGGACTCCTGCGCCGCCCCGGGGCTGGACCCGATCCACAACTTCATGGACTACACGCAGGACTCCTGCATGAACATGTTCACCCCGGGCCAGGCGGACCGGATGAGCGACGCCTGGGTGGCCTTCCGCGCCGGTGGCGCCAAGTAGGCAGACCCTGGCACGGGTCGACGGGCCGCTGACGGCGGCCCGTCGACTCGTTAAGTCGAGCGTCGGAGCTTCGGGTAGGCCCGTAGCCGGCGTGTGCCCAGTGCGTTGGCGACTGGTACCGTCAGTAGTACCATTTCTGACTGCCGTCCATAGCCAAGCTCGTTGAAGCGATGCGGAAGAACCAGCAGAACATCGCGTACAACGATCTCTACCGGGTGTGTGAGCACCATTTCGGGAAACCGCGCCAGACCGGCACATCCCATGCCGTGTTCAGGATGCCCTGGGCCGGCGACCCGCAGGTCAACATCCAGGATGACAAGGGCAAGGCCAAGCCTTATCAGGTGCGACAGGTGCTCAAGGCGATCGACAAGAAGGAGGCGCTGTGATGTCGGAACCCCACCCGGAGATCTCCCACTACACCTACCGCGTCACGTGGTCGGCCGAGGATCGCGAGTTCGTCGCCACCTGCGCCGAGTTTCCGTCCCTCTCGTGGCTGGCCCCTTCCCAGATCGAGGCGCTGCAGGGACTCCAAGAGCTGCTGCGTGAAGTGGTCGCCGACATGGCGGAGCAAGGCGAGCAGGTGCCGGAGCCGCTCGCCGAGCGCAGCTACTCGGGCAAGTTCAACCTCCGTGTCGGTGAGAGCCTGCACCGCGAGCTTGCCATTCACGCCGCTGAGGAGGGCATCAGCCTCAACCAGTACGTGCTGCGGAAGCTCAGCGCCGCTGCCTGACCCCGTGCCCGGAAGTCGCCCGGGTTGAATCGTCTCTGCTAGCAGCTCGACAGCGGGCGGGAGATGGTCGGCCTCGGCGCGAGTCAGTCCATCCTGGGCAGCGGCGGACCGAGTACGTCGTCGGCGTCGACGATCGTGTAGGCGTACCCCTGCTCGGCGAGGAAGCGCTGCCGGTGCGCCGCGTACTCCGTGTCGATGGTGTCCCGCGACACCACCGTGTAGAAGTGCGCCTGCCGGCGGTCGGCCTTGGGCCGGAGCACCCGGCCGAGCCGCTGCGCCTCCTCCTGCCGGGAGCCGAACGTCCCGGACACCTGGATCGCCACCGCCGCCTCCGGCAGGTCGATGGAGAAGTTGCCGACCTTCGAGATGACCAGGGTGCGCAGCTCACCGGAGCGGAACGCGTCGAAGAGCCGTTCCCGCTCCTTGTTGGTGGTGGAGCCCTGCACGATCGGGGCGTCCAGGAACTCCCCGAGCTGGTGCAACTGGTCGATGTACCCGCCGATCACCAGCACCTGCTCGTCGGCGTGCCGGTCGACCAGCGCCTTCACCACCGGCAGCTTGGTCCGGGCGGTCGCCGCCACCCGGTAGCGCTCCTCCGCCTCCGCCGTCGCGTACGCCAGCCGCTCCGCGTCGGTCAGTGTCACCCGTACCTCGACACACTCGGCCGGGGCGATCCAGCCCTGCGACTCGATGTCCTTCCACGGGGCGTCGTACCGCTTCGGGCCGATCAGGCTGAACACGTCGCCCTCCCGACCGTCCTCCCGGACCAGGGTGGCGGTCAGGCCGAGCCGCCGGCGGGCCTGGAGGTCGGCGGTGAACCGGAAGATCGGTGCCGGCAGCAGGTGCACCTCGTCGTAGATGACCAGACCCCAGTCGCGGGCGCCGAACAGGTCCAGGTGGGTGAAGGCACCGCCGCGCCGCGAGGTGAGCACCTGGTACGTCGCGATGGTGACCGGGCGGATCTCCTTGCGCTCGCCGGAGTACTCCCCGATCTCCTCCTCGGTCAGCGAGGTACGCGCGACCAGTTCCCGCTTCCACTGTCGACCGGCGACCGTGTTGGTGACCAGGATCAGCGTGGTCGCCTTCGCCTCGGCCATCGCGGCGGCCCCGACCATGGTCTTGCCGGCGCCGCAGGGGAGCACCACCACGCCCGACCCGCCGGCCCAGAACGCCTCGACCGCCTCCCGCTGGTACGACCGCAGGCCCCACGCCGGCCGGCCGTCCTTGCCGGCCTCGGCCAGCTCGATCTGGTGCGCCTCGCCGTCCACGTACCCGGCCAGATCCTCGGCCGGCCAGCCGAGCTTGAGTAGCGCCTGCTTCAGCCGACCCCGCTCCGACGGGTGCACCGCGATCGTGTCGTCGTCGAGCCGGGCGCCGAGCATCCCGGCGAGCTTCTTGCTCTTGGCGACCTCGATCAGCACCATCCGGTCCAGCGCCCGCAGCACCAGCCCGTGCACCGGATCGTTGGCCAGCTGCAACCGGCCGTACCGGTCCATCGTCTCGGTGACGTCCACCAGCAGCGCGTGCGGTACCGGGTAGCGGGAGAACCGCAGCAGCGCGTCCACCACGCCCTCGGCGTCGTGCCCGGCGGCCCGCGCGTTCCACAACCCCAGCGGCGTCAGCCGGTAGGTGTGCACGTGCTCGGGGGAACGCTCCAGCTCGGCGAACGGCGCGATCGCCATCCGGCAGGCCTGCGCGTCTGGGTGGTCGACCTCCAACAGCAGGGTCTTGTCGGACTGGACGATCAGTGGTCCACCGCTCACGCCGATGCCTCCTTACGCAGCCGCCTTACGCAGCCGCAACGATCCTCGGGCCGACCCACCAGTCTTGCACGTCGGCGAGGTTGCCGAGAAAATCTCCTCACCCCGTGCAACCGAACGGGTACGGCTGTGCGTCTAGCAGACGATGGCTGCGTCGGGAGGGCAGATGAGGAATCCACGTCCCACCGTCCGGGTACTTGCCCTGGCAGCGATCACGCTGGTCGGCGCCGGAGCGTGTACGTCCGGGTCGCGAGCCGACGGGGATCCGGCAGCCGGCCGCACCCCGGTCCGGGTCGCGGAGCAGGTAACGGGGGCGGGCGGCTCGCCCGGGCCGGACCAGCGGAAACGTCCCACTCCCACGGCCGGCCCGACGCGCAGCAAGCCGACGCCGACGCCGACGCCGACCACTAGCCGGCCGGCACCCCGCACCACGACGACGTCACCGGCCAGCGGCTGCCCGCAGGGCGAGCACCAGCGGGCGGTGGAGACCTACCTCGCCCGGCTCGGCGGGTTCGGCGCGGTCACCGTCGACGGCCGGCAGTCCGCCGCCGACTGCGCCGCGATCAAGAAGTTCCAGCAGCGGTACGACATCCGTCCGGCTGCCGGTCGGGCCGGCCCGACCACGTACGACGTGGCCAAGCGGCTGGCCACCACGGACGTCCGGGCCTGCAAGGCCGGCTCGGGTACCACCTTCTGCATCGACCTGACCCGGCAGACCACCTGGGCGATGCGGGACGGCAAGGTGATCATGAAGCCGACGGTGACCCGGACCGGCATGCCCGGCTACGCCACCCCGGCCGGCACCTTCAAAATCAACTTCCGCAACGTGAAGGAGTGGTCCGACCCGTACGAGGTGTGGCTACCGTACTGGCAGCACTTCACCCAGGGCATGGGCTTCCACCAGACCACCACCTACCTGCACAACAAGGACATCGGCTCACACGGCTGTGTCAACTTGTTGCCAGCAGACGCGGTACGGATGTGGGAGTTGGGCAAGGTGGGCACGACGGTCAAACTCATCGGGCGCCGCCCCGGCACCTGAGGAAGTGTCACTGTTGACCCTGGTGACGGGTGGACGGGAGGCACAGGTGACAGTTGACCGGGATGTGACCACCGACGACGCGGAACTGCCCGCTTTCGACCCCCGCCCGGCACCCGCGCCGGTGACCCGGGCCACCGTGGTGGCGTACGCGGTCGTCGCCGTCGGACTGGTCGGCTGGTTCCTCTTCGGCTGGCTGGTGCTCCGGCAGGGCTTCATCGCCTCGGTCGGGGAGGCCGTCGGCACCGCCTTCGCCCTGCTGCTGGCCGTCTCCGTCATCGGCACGGTCCGGCGCAGCCGCCGGGCGGACCGGCCTACTCGTCCAGGACCGCCGCCGTGATCCGGTGCAGCGCGAAGGTGTGCAGCATCTCCGTGCGCTCGTCCTCGGCCCGCAGGTAGCCCGCACCGATCGACACCGGCCGGACCAGCCGGGACGCGGTCGCCCCGTGCGCGTCGACGTACCCCACCCACACCTTCAGCTTGTCCCGGACCGCCTGCTGGAGCACCGCGAGTGCCTGCGTGTGGTCGTGCACACTGCCCGCGCCGCTCGGTCCGGTGGCACCGCGTACCGTCTCCGGCACCCGCCGGGCGGCCCGCGCCGCCGCATCCCCCCGCCGGATCTGCTCCACGATGCCGAGCAGCCGGGGCGTGCTCAACTGCGGTGTGGTCAGCGGGTCGACGAGCCGGTTCGCCACCGACACCCGGGCCGGTGCCCGGCGGGCCTTCGGCCGGGTCAGCACCGCCGCCCCGGTGGCGTCCTCCGGGACCGGCGCGTACCCCGCGTCGCGCAACGCGTTCAGCATCCGTCCCACCTGGAACGCGGTGACCAGCACAGTCGGCGCCAACCGGCGCAGGCCCAGCGACTCCAGCCGCCGGTCCGCCAGTACCTCGGTCAACAGCCCCTCGTCGTCGCTGCGCAGGTACGCACCCGCCGATCCGACCCGCAGCCCGCCGTGCCGGCGCGCCATGTCGTCCACCAGGTACGTCAACGCCTGCGGCACCGGGGTACGGGACCGCCGCCGGAACAGGCCGTGCAGGTCGTCGGCCGAGTAGCCGGCGTCCAGGGCACGCCGGACACTGGCCGGGGTGACCCGGTGCACGCTCGCCCCGCCCGCCGACTCGGGCTCGGTCACCGCGTCCAGTTCGGCGGCGAGCGTCGGCTCCGGCGGCCCGGGTACCACCACGCTCAGGTCGGCCTGGACGAGGAAGTGGTCGACCGGGGCGGGTAGCAGCGCGTCGAGGGCGCGGACCGCCGTGGACGCCTCACCCGGGCCCATATCGGCCTCGGGGCGGATACCCAGCGGGTCGTCCGCCGAGGCGGCGGCCCGGGCATCCGCAGCGGCCAGCTCGGTCAGCAGCAACCGGCCGTACGAGGTGAGTGCACCCAGCCCGGTCACGCCCAGCCGGGCCGCCTCGACCAGCACCTCCCGGTGTGCCGCCTCCCGGCCCCGGCTGCGTCGGGGGGCCCGCCAGTCCAGCAGGGCCAGCACCTCGTCCGCCCCCGGCGCGGTACCCACGGGCAGGTCGGCGAGGACCGCCAGTACCGCCCGGCGGGCAGCCGGTGCGGCGGCGCGTTCCGCCTCCGGCGAGAGTGCGTTGATCGGCCGGTCCCGGTCGTCGCGCTGCCCCACCAGCCCCACCTGACGGGTCATGGTCAGCCAGGCCCGGGCCAGCTGCTCCCAGCGCTGGGCCAGCGAACCGGCCCGCCACAGCTCGTAACCGGCTGTGGGCAGCACCTGCTGGTCGGCACCGCTGCGGGTGGTGGTGGCCCCGGGCAGGTCCAGCTCACCGGCGAGCCCGGCCGCGTACGTGGTCTCCAGCAGCAGGGCGGTGGTCGGCTCGTCCACCCCGACGGTCCGCGCCAACCGGCGCAGGTCGCGTACCCCGACCCCGCCGGACCGCAGCACCGGTGCCGGCTCGGCGGCCAGCGCCTCCAGCAGCGCCTCGGCGTGGCGTACCACCTCCAGAGCCTGCCCGGCCCCGGCGGAGTCGGCAGCCTTCGGCTCGCGGGCCGGGCCACCCGGCGCGGGGGGCTGCGGGTGCAGCGGCCCCAGCGGCCCGCTCTCCCGGCGGAGCAGCAGACCCAGCTCGCGGGGAAGCTCGACGGCGGCCTCCCCGGCGCCGTCACCCTCGCCGGAGATCACCACCAGCAGACCCTGGTCGACCAGCCAGCGCACCGGCGAGCCGGTCGGTGCCCCACCGTTGACCTGGTCGGCCGGCAGGTCCGCCTCGGCCCCGGCGGGGACGGTCCGCAGGGCGCCGGGCGGGAGGGTGCCGACCGGTGGGCCGGCAGCCAACCGGTCGAGGATCTTGCGCGCCGCCGGTGGGGCGGCCAGCACCGTCCGGCGCAGCCGGGCCGGGTCCGCGCAGAGCGCGGCCGTCCGGGGGTCCAGCTCCGCCGCCGGCCGGCCCAGACCCGCCGGGTACGGCGGGGACACCTCGTCGACCCCGGGTACCACCCGCAGCGCGTCCTCCGTGCCGTACAGCAGGAAGAGCGCCCGGAGCCGGTCCAGTGCGCCGCGTACGGCAGCCGGGTCGGTGCCGCCGGCCAGGTCCAGTACCGCCCGGACCGAGGTCCCGCTGTCGGCCGGGCCCCGGGTCAGCCGGGCGGCGTCCAGGATGCGCAGGGTGAACTGGTCCAGCCCGTCCAGGGCACGGGCCACCGAGACCCGGGACTGGGCGCGCAGGGCCAGCGCGGATACGTCGGCGGGTACCGGCACGACGAGGTCCGGCCGCAGCCGTAGCAGGGCGGCCAGCGAGTCGTCGGACAGGTTCCGCAACTGGTCGGCAAGTGAGGTGGTCATCGTCGTTCCACGCTATCCGGCCGGCGGCCGGTCGGCCCGTCGGACGTCCGGCCGGATAGGTTCGGCCGGTGTCCCCTCTTGTGGTCGGTTTCGACCTTGACATGACCCTGGTGGATTCCCGCCCCGGGATCGCCGCCTGCTACCGCGCCCTGACCGCCGAAACGGGGGTGTACGTCGACGCCGACGCGGCGGTGTCCCGGCTCGGCCCGCCGTTGCGGACCGAGATCAGCCGGTGGTTCCCGCCGGAGCAGGTCGAGTCCGCGGTCGCCCGGTACCGGGAGCTGTACCCGGCGTACGCGATCACTCCGACGGTGCCGCTGCCCGGCGCGGTCGAGGCCCTCGCCGCGGTACGCGGCCAGGGCGGCCGGGTGGTCGTGGTCACCTCGAAACTGGGCCGGCTCGCCCGGCTGCACCTGGACCACCTCGGGATGACCGTCGACGAGGTGGCCGGTGACCTCTTCGCCGAGGAGAAGGCGACTGCGATCAGCCGGTACGGTGTCGGCGTCTACGTCGGTGACCACGTTGCGGACATGGTGGCCGCCCGGACCGCCGGTGTTCCGGGTGTCGGGGTCACCACCGGTCCCTGCCGTGCAGACGAGCTGGTCGATGCCGGAGCCCGACTGGTACTCGATGATCTCACCGGATTCCCGGCGGCGCTGGCGGGCCTGATCCGGCTAGCCTGGTGACATCAGCAGTCTCCTACGAAGCAGGGGTTCTCAGGTGCCGACGGGTCGAGTGAAGTGGTATGACGCGGCCAAGGGATACGGGTTCGTCACCAGCGACGAGGGTGGCGACGTGTTCCTGCCCAAGGGCGCGCTACCGGCGGGGGTCACCGATCTGAAGGGCGGTCAGCGCATCGATTTCAGTGTGGTGGACAGCCGCCGGGGCGCCCAGGCGATGGGAGTCAAGGTGCTGGACGCGCCGCCGTCGATGGCCGAGCTGCGACGCCGCCCGGCCGAGGAGCTGCACGGGCTGGTCGAGGACATGATCAAGGTGCTGGAGGCTAAGGTCCAGCCGGATCTGCGCCGGGGCCGGTTCCCGGACAAGAAGACCGCGCAGAAGGTCGCTCAGCTGGTCCACGCGGTCGCCCGCGAGCTGGAGATCTGAGGGACCCGGGGGGTCAGCCCGGCGTCGGCTGCCCGGCGGAGCAGGGCGTCCACTGCCGCATGACCCTCCGCTCCCAGGTCGGCGGTGAAATCGTTGACGTAGAGCCCGATGTGCCGGTCCACCACGTCGGGCTCCATCTCCTGGGCGTGGGCCAGCACGTAGTCCCGGCTCGCCGCCGGGTCGGCCCACGCCTGGCGCACCGAGGCGCGGATCCATCCGGCGGCGGCCACCGGGTCGACCGTGCCGCGCCGGGCCAGGATCGCACCGAGCGGGATCGGCAGGCCGGTGTCGCGCTCCCACCATTCGCCCAGGTCGACCAGGGCGGTAAGCCCGTGCCGGGGGTAGGTGAACCGGGCCTCGTGGATTACCAGTCCCGCGTCGTACCGGCCGGCAGCGACGCCCGGCATGATCTCGTGGAACGGCACCACCTCGATCCGCGCCGGGGGCCGGTCCGCCGACCAGAGCCGGAAGAGCAGGTACGCGGTGGTCCGGTCGCCGGGTACCGCCACGGTGGCGCCGGTCAGGTCCGCCCGGTCGGCCCGGGTGAGTACCAGCGGGCCGCACCCCCGCCCGAGTGCCCCGCCGCAGGGCAGCAGGCGGTAGTCGTCGAGCAGCCAGGGCAGCGCCGCGTAGCTCACCTTGACCAGGTCGAAGGCACCCCGCTCGGCAGCGGTGTTGGTGACGTCCACGTCGGCGTAGGTAACCTCGACCGGCGGTGCCCCGGGTACCCGACCGTGCACCAGGGCGTGGAAGACGAAGGTGTCGTTGGGGCAGGGCGAGATCGCCAGCGAGAGCGTCACGCCCCAACCGTAACCGCACGGTCCTCGCGCCGCCCGCGCCGCCCGGCCGCGCGGGGGAGGAGGACCGAGCCCTTGGTTGACCCGCTGTCGAGCTGCTAGCGCAGACGGGGCGCTGTGGCGATGGCCATTTGCCCGTGCCCGTGTCGTGCCGGTCCGGTGCCGGTGCCGGTGGTCGTGGTGCTGGTCCCCGATGGTTTCCGGGGCGGGAAGCCGTTGTCCGGTTGTCGATCCGCTAGCACATCCGGAGCAGCTCGACAGCGTCCCACCAGGACTGCGCCATCCCACGCCAGATGAGTTTTCCACAGCCTTATCCACAGGTTTCGGATGGCTGTTGATGAGGGTCGGGACGAGGCGCGACCATCCGGAGCATGGCCGAGGAACCGGGTGGGTGGGATGTGGGCGCGATCCTGCGGGCGGTACGCCGTGCTGCGGATCTCAGTCAACGGGAGTTGGCGGCGAGAGCTGGGGTGCCCGGGAGCACAGTCGCGCGGATCGAGTCTGGGCAGGCGGGGAACCCCGGCTTCCGGACCGTGGAGCGGCTGGTCCGGGCGGGCGGCGGCCGGCTGACGGTCGAACCGCCCGGGACCGAACCGCCCGGGACCGGGGCAAACCGCGCCGGGGTAGACGGCGCCGGGACAGACGGAGGTGAGGCGGTCGGTCCGGGGAATGTGGAGGCGGTGCCCGGCGCGGAGTTGCGGGACCGGGCGGGCCGGCGCTACCCGGCGCATCTGGATGTCCGCGAGGTGCGAGAGCCCCGGGACTGGCCGGGCGCTTGGTGGGCCCACTGGTACGACTTGCCCCCCGAGCGGTGGCCGCTCCCGGTGCCGGCTGCGACGTACGACCTGTGCCGCCGGCGGCGGGACCACCGCCGTTGGGGTGAGCGGGTGCGGCAGCTGGTCCGGGTACGCCGGGTCACGGCGGGACTGCCCGAGGGTTCCTGGCGGTTCGTGGCGGATCTGCCGGACGGCGGGACCATCGGTGAGTTGCGGGCTCACCAGCGGAGCCTGGACCTGCGCTACGGCTACGACACCGGTGACCAGCGGGAACTCGTGCTCGACGGGGTGCTGGTCGCCCCCGGGTACCAGCTGCTCGGCATCGGCCGTCGGCTGCTGGGAGCCTTCGTCGAGGAGATGGACCGGGCGGGCATCCCGGAGGCGTACGCGATCGGGGAACCCGGATCGTCCGGGTTCCTGACCGCCTGCGGGTTCCGGGTCGAGGCCGGGCGTCCGGTGGCGTTGTCACTGGCCCGGCGCCCACCGGGCTGAGCCTGCGCCTACCAGACTGAGCCGAGCGCGGTCGCCGCTGCGGTCAGCGCCGCGAACGCCTCCCGCATCCGCCAGTTTCCCCGGTCACGGGGACCGATCGGGTTGGAGATGGTGCGCAACTCGGCGAAGGGGAGGCCGGCCTGCGTGGCGGCGACGCCCACGGCGTACCCCTCCATCGCCTCGGCCACGGCGTCCCGGTGCCGCTCGGCGAGGACCCGGGTGCTGGCGGCGGTGCCGGTGACGGTGCTCACGGTCAACACCGTGCCCACGGTCGCTCCCGGCAGGGCCTGCCGGAGCGCACCGAGCAGCACCGGGTCGACGTCGACCAGGATGCCTCCGCCGAGCTGGTCGAGGGGCATGCCCAGCTCGTCCAGCGGGATGAACCCGTCCGGGGACTCGGCGCCCAGGTCGGCGGCGACGCTGCGGCTGGCCAGTACGGTGCCGCCGACCTCGACCCGGTCCGGGAAACCGCCACCGATCCCGGCGCTCAGCACCGCCCGGTACGGACGCCCGGCCGCCTCGGCCAGCGCCAGCAGGCGGGCCGTCGCGGCACCGGCCGCGCCCGACCCGACCCCGACCGGTGCGACGGTCACGGCCTTCGCAGGCGAACCGGCCAGCCCGGCCCGGACCGCCTCCGCCTCGACCGGTACGGCGGTGACGACCAGCAACCCCGTCACGACAGCGGCCCCCGGGGCTCGCTGCGGGACTCGTCCTCGCCGGCTCCCGGTCCGGCGACGGCGGAGGACGGCCGGTAGATGTGGTAGCCGGGCGGCGCGAGCAGGTCGTCCGGTACCGGATCCGGTGCCGGACCTGTCCGCGCCGGCGCGGGGGAGGTCGGCGTCGGATCGCCGTCGCCGGCCGCCCGCACCCGGGCTGCCTTACGCTCCTCGGCGGCAGCCTGCCGTTCCTCGGCTGCGGCACGCTCCTCCGCCGCAGCCTGCTCGTCCGCAGCGGCGATCTCCTCGTCGGTCGGCACCGACCCGCGGAGCCGCTCCCGCCGGAGCCGTCGGACCACCAGCAGGGCACGGATCGCGGCCAGCAGACCGAACCCGGCCGCCACCGCGACGCCGATCCGGCCGGCGAAGGGGACCAGCCCCAGCCCGCCGCCGGCCACGAAGGCGAGCATCAGGGCGGTCTCCGAGTGGGCGAACGAACTGGCCCGCAGCCGTTCCGGGATGCGTTCGGAGATGGAGGCGTCCACCGACAGCTTGGCGATGCCGCTGACCAATGCGGTGACCAGACAGAGCAGGGCCACCGTGAGGAGCGAGAAGCGCAGCGCGGCGAGCGCGGCCACGCCGGCCACCACGACCATCCCGGTGGACTGGATGCCGGTCGGATGGTGGATGCGCAGCCGGGTACCGATCGCGGTGGCGAGGAAGCTGCCGACCGCGAGGGCTGCGCCGACCAGTCCCAGCGCCCCCTCCGGCCCCAGGTCGCGATCGAACACCCGGGTGGTCAGGTCGCCGGCCTTGATGGCGAAGGCGAGAAAGAGCAGCAGGAAGCCGTAGAGACCACGGAGCGCGGCAGCGCCCAGCAGGGTGGCGATGACCAGCCGACCGGTGGGCCGACCCCGGCCCAGTGGCCGGTCCCCGGTGCTGCGTCGCAGCCCCAGGGCGCGTAGCGGACGGGGTACCCGCTCCGGCGGCTCGGAGTCCGCCTTCGGTGGCAGGCGCAGGGCGATCACCATGCCGACCAGGAAGATCACCGAGGCCACCCGGAGCGGCCACTGCGGCCCGAACCAGAACGCGGCCAGGCCGATCGGGGCGACGAGGGCGCCCGCCACGGTGCCGTAGACGCTCGCCCGTGCGCCGACCTGGGAGAGGCCGAGCCCTTCCGGCAGCAGCCGGGGCACGGCCGCCGAGCGGGCCACGCCGTATGCCCGGGAGAGGGCGAGCACCCCGAAGGCTGCCGGGTACAGCCCGAACCCGTTGATGTAGTCGGAGATCAACCAGGCCAGGAAGGCCCGGCCGAGCATGGTGGTGGCCAGGGCGTACCGCCGGCCGTGCCGCAGGTGGTCGAGCAGTGGGCCGACCACCGGTGCGAGCAGTGCGAACGGCACCATGGTGACCAGCAGGTAGAGCGCCACCTTGCTGCGCGCCTCGCCGAGCGGCGCGTTGAAGAAGATCGTCCCGGCCAGGCCGATCGCGATCAGGGTGTCCCCGGCGCAGGAGACCGCGTGCAGATCGAACAGGCGCACCATGCCGGTCTCGCCGCCGGCGCTTCTCGTCCGGGCCCGCCCGACCCGGCGGGTCAGCCAACGGCCGGTGCCGATGGTCCCTCTGCCCAGCAGTCGGATTCCCCGGATGCCCGTGCCGATGGTGCGCCCGAGCAGCGACCGGTCGGAGCGGGAGAACAGCGGCATGTGCACCATCCTCGCCCATCGCGCCACCGGCTGTCGGGTCTGTCTTGCGAAGAGCTGCGGGGAGTGCCTGACAGACGCCCGTACCCATAGGGAAGAATGAGCGTGTGACCAGGACCGCCGCTACCCGAGCCGCCCGTCTCGATCAGGTCTGCGCCGCCGCCGTCGAGGTGGCCCGGGCTGCGATCACCGAGGTGGACCCGTCCGACGTCGGCGAGCACCTCCAGGCGGTCGCGGAGGCCGACCGGGTGGTCACCCACTTCTTCGAGTGCCACCTCGATGGGTACCAGGGCTGGCGCTGGGCGGTCACCGTGACCCGGGTGCCGCGCAGCCGGCACGTGACGGTCTGCGAGGCGGTGCTGCTCCCGGGATCCGACGCGTTGCTTGCCCCGGGCTGGCTGCCCTGGCAGGAGCGCCTCCAGCCGGGTGACCTGGGCCCCGGTGACCTGCTGCTCACCCCGCAGGATGACGACCGGCTCGCCCCCGGCTACCTGCTCTCCGACGATCCGGCGGTCGAGGAGACCGCATGGGAGCTGGGTCTCGGGCGCCCCCGGGTGCTCTCCCGGGAGGGGCGTACCGAGACGGCTCAGCGCTGGTACGACGGTGACCACGGTCCCGGCGCGGCGATCTCGGTCGCGGCCCCCGCCTCGGCCCGGTGCGGAACCTGTGGCTTCTACCTCCCGCTGGCCGGCGCGCTGCGGCAGTCCTTCGGGGTCTGCGGCAACTTCTACGCCCCTGACGACGGCCGGGCGGTCAGCGCCGACCACGGTTGCGGCGCCCACTCGGAGGCGTTGGCGGAGACTCCCGAGACGCCGGTGGAGGAGCTGCCGACGATCTACGACGACAACGCGGTGGAACCGGTGTCGGTCAGCAGGGCATCCGGCTCGGTGGAGTCCGGCGAGCCGGCGGAGCCGTACGGACACCCGTGACGGTTCCCGCACCGGTGCCGGGTGTGGCGCCCGGAGCGGTGGCTGGCTGAGTCAGCGCCCGGCGCGGCGGCGTCGACGGTTGGCGTCGTGTCGCAGCATCACGGCCAGACCCGGCAGCCCCACCAGGAACCCGGCGAGGCAGATCGACAGCCAGTTCTCGTGGTCGTTCGCGGTCAGCCAGTCCCGGAAGAAGACCAGCAGCACCAGCCCAGCCACCGCCCAGGCCACCAGCCCGGCGACGGCGAACGGCACCATCGGCGGGTCGGGTGGTTCGGGACGGGGCTGACGCTGTGGCACGGAGCAAAGAGTACGCGATCAACTTTCGCTGTGCGGCTGTGATCTGCGACGATGCGCGCGTCCAACGACGATCCAGCTGCGAGGACCTGATGGATACAGCGCCGCCCGAGACAGGTAGTACCCGGCCCGCTACCCTTCGCCCGCGCAACGGTTTCGACCGGTTCTTCGAGATCTCCGCCCGCGGCTCGACGGTGAGCCGGGAAGTGCGCGGTGGTCTCGCCACCTTCTTCACGATGGCGTACATCGTGGTGCTCAACCCGCTGATCCTCGGTAGTGCCGTCGACGGTGACGGCAAGCGTCTCGCCATTCCGGCCATCGCGGCGGCGACCGCGCTGGTGGCCGGCGTGATGACGATCCTGATGGGGGTGGTCGGTCGCTTTCCGCTGGCGCTGGCCGCCGGTCTCGGTGTCAACGCCCTGGTCGCGTACGAGATCGCGCCCCAGATGACCTGGGCGGACGCGATGGGGCTCGTGGTCATCGAGGGTGTGATCATCGCGCTGCTCGTGCTGACCGGTCTGCGTACCGCGGTGTTCCGTTCGGTGCCGACGCAGCTCAAGACGGCGATCGGGGTCGGTATCGGCCTCTTCCTGACCATCATCGGTCTGGTGGACGCCGGGTTCGTGCGTCGGGTGCCGGACGCCGCCGGTACCACCGTGCCGGTGGGGATGGGCATCAACGGCAAGCTGGTCAGCTGGCCGGCGCTGGTCTTCGTGCTCGGTCTGCTGCTCACCCTGGTGCTGGTGGTGCGGAAGGTACGCGGCGCGATCCTGATCGGCATCCTCGGCTCCACCGTGCTGGCGATCATCGTCGAGGCGGTGGCCAACGTCGGCCCGTCCTTCGTCGACGGCAAGCCCAACCCGAAGGGCTGGGCGCTGAACGTGCCGGAGTTGCCGAAGACGGTGGTGGACACGCCGGACCTGTCGCTGCTCGGCAACTTCAACGTGCTCGACTCGTGGAGCCGGGCCGGCTGGCTGGTCGTGCTGATGTTCGTGTTCACCCTGCTGATCACGGACTTCTTCGACACGATGGGGACGATGGTCGCGGTCGGCCAGGAGGGCGGGCTGCTGGACGAGCGGGGCATGCCGCCGCGTACCCCGCAGATCCTGCTGGTCGACTCGGTTGCCGCCGCCTCGGGTGGTCTGGCCAGCACGTCGAGCAACACGTCGTACATCGAGAGCGCGGCCGGTGTCGCGGAGGGCGCCCGGACCGGGGCGGCTAACCTGGTCACCGGTGCGCTTTTTCTGCTGGCGATGTTCCTCGCGCCGCTGGTGGTGATCGTGCCCTTCGAGGCCGCGTCGACCGCCCTGATCGTGGTCGGCTTCCTGATGATGACCGCGGTGCGGACCATCGACTGGACCGACTACGAGATCGCCATCCCGGCCTTCCTCACCATCACGCTGATGCCGTTCACCTACTCGATCTCCAACGGGATCGGCGCGGGTGTCATCACCTACGTGCTGTTGAAGCTGGTCAAGGGCAAGGCACGCGAGGCGCACCCGCTGCTGTACGGGGTGGCGGCGCTGTTTGTGCTCTACTTCCTGCGTGGTCCGATCGAGACGGCGATCTTCTAGATCGCCGCGCGGTCGGTCCGGGTACCGACGGTCAGGGCCGGTGCGGCTCCGGTCACACCGACCCTGACCAGGTTTGATCTCGGTGAGAGTGGTCATAATCCATGTCGTTAGCCAGGCTTATTAGTTAGGCTAACGACTGTGACGGAGTGGATGGTGATGGCGGAACGCGCCGAGCCGACGCAGCTGGCGACTCTGCTGCGCGACGCAATCACCCGACTCAACCGACGGGTCCGGCAGGCCCGCCCGGTGGGGGACCTCACGGTGACTCAGCTCTCCGCCCTGACCAGCCTCCGGCTGGCGGGCGCGCTGACGCCCCGCGAACTGGCCGACACCGAGCGGGTACAACCGCCGACGATGACCAAGATCGTCGCGAAGTTGGAGGAACGCGGCCTGGTGCGGCGTACCCCCCATCCGACCGACGGTCGACAGGTGATCCTGTCCCCGACCGAGGGCGGTGGGGCCGTGCTCGACGCGTTCGAGCGGGCCCGCGACGAGTGGCTCGCCAACCGGCTCGCCGAGTTGACACCGGAGGAACGCGACACGCTGCTGCGTGCCGCCGAGATCCTGCATCAGGTCGCCCGCGGCTGACCGCCGCCAGCAACCGGGTCCGCTTCGTCCGTCGAGTGGATGACGCGTACGACCCGAGGAGGCGCACCGAGAGTGCGGGCGAAGCTGAGCACGATGTTCCAGTCCCTGCAGGTCCGTAACTACCGACTCTTCACGTCCGGGCAGCTGATCAAGCTGATCGGCGTGTGGATGATGTTCATCGCCCAGGACTGGCTCGTCCTCGAACTGTCGGACGACTCGGCCACCGCCCTCGGAGTGGTGACCGCACTCCAGTTCACCCCGGTCCTCCTGCTCACCCTCCTCTCCGGTCGCCTCGCCGACCGGTACGACAAGCGGTTGCTGCTCTTCGTCGCCAACGCGTTCTGGACCGTACTGGCACTCGGCATGAGCCTGCTGGTGATCACCGGTGTGGTACAGCTCTGGCACGTCTTCGTCTTCGCCGCCCTGCTCGGGGTCGCCAACGCGGTCGAAACCCCGGTCCGGCAGGCGTTCGTCTCCGAACTGGTCGGCATGCCGCTGCTGCCGAACGCGCTCTCCCTCTCGGCGGCCACCTTCAACACCGCCCGGATCATCGGCCCGGCGCTGGCCGGTGTCGCCATCGCCGTCTTCGACGTCGGCCCGGTCTTCGTCATCACCGCGCTCAGCTCGCTCGCCCCGCTGGTGAACGTGGTGCGGATGCGCCCCGCCGAACTGCACCGGGAGGCCCTACCGCCGATCGAGGAACGCGCCTCGGCCCGGGTCGTCGACGGGCTGCGCTACGTCGCCCGCCGTCCCGACCTGCTGCTGCCGATGGCCCTGATGTCGGTGATCGGGATGACCCTGTTCAACTTCCAGCTCACCCTGGCCGCCCTGGCCAAGACGGTCTTCAACACCGGGGCCGCCTCGTTCGGCCTGTTCACCACCGCGCTGGCGGTCGGTTCGCTGGCCGGCGCGCTGGCCAGCAGTGGCCGGCGTAGCCGTCCGTCGGTCTGGGTGGTGCTGGGCAGCGCGGTCACCTGCGCCGCGTTCGGCACCCTGGTCGGACTGGCCCAGTCGTACTGGCTGGTGGTGGCGTTGCTGGTACCGGCCGGGTTCGCCATGATCTACTTTGCCCAGGCGTCCAACCAGCGGGTGCAGCTCGGTGTCGACCCGGCGTTCCGGGGCCGGGTGATGGCGCTCTGGGTACTCGTCTTCCTCGGCACCAACCCGGTCGGCGCCCCGGTCATCGGCTGGGTCGCCGAGACGTACGGCGCCGGCGCCAGCATCTGGATCGGTGGCCTGATCTCGCTGACCACCGCCGGACTGGCCCTGATCTGGCAGCTGCGCCGCTCCGGCGCCCGGGTACGCCTGCGCTTCGTACCGACGCCGCGCTTCTACGTCACCGAAGTCTGAGGTGTAAGGAAGGGCCCCTTCTTATCGCATTTTGTATAGGAAGGGCCCCTTCCTAACAGGCGGGAAACCCGTCAGAGCGCTGCCAAAGCGGTGGCGTGAACGGGCGACTACCCTTAGCGTCAATCTGGTGGAGGTCCCGGACGGTCTCTTGCTGGTACTGGCGTTCCTCGGAATGGCCTGCCTGCCAATTGTCGTGGCCATGGTCCTCTGCGCCGACGAGTTGATCGACCGCGTCGTGTGCGGGTTCGCCGACTGGCGCGAGGCCCGGCGGGAACGGCGGACGATCAGCCACCTCGACCGGGCCGTGGAAGCCGACTTGTTGACCCGGGACTACGACCTCACCGAGTTCGACCGTGCCGACCGGCTGAGCATCGAGCAGATCGCCGCCGACCTGCGCAATCTCGGCGGTCACCGGGTGGGGCTGCGCAGCCGGGCCGTGCTCTGGGACCCGGCCGTGCTCCAGGCGTACGACGAACGGCTCCGGCAGGCCAGTCGCTGCCTCGGCATCACCGAGCATCTCGCCGACCTGGAGGGTGTCGACCGGGAGATCGAGCGGATCCGGGTCGAGGGCGAACTGCACGCCGCCGGCCTGGCACTGCCTGCGGCCCGGGGCGTACGGGGTCAGCGCCAGCGTTGAGACTCTTCGTCGCCCTCTATCCGCCCGCCGAGGTGCTGGACCACATCTTCGCCGAGATGGACCGCCTGCTGGTGGGGCAGGCCGCCGCCAACGACGTCAACGTCCGGCTGGTCGACCGGGAGACCGCGCACATCACCCTGGCCTTTCTCGGCGATGTCGACGACGACCGGTTGCCCGAGGTGACCGCAGCCCTGGCCCGGGCCGCCGCCCGCCCGGCCCCGTACCCCGCCGCTCCCACCGACGCCGCCGTGCCGCCCGGGGCGGACCCGCTGCGGGTGACCGGGCCGCCCCGGCTCCGGCTCGCCGGCGGCGGCCAGTTCGGCGAGGGCGGACACAGCGTGCTCTGGGCCGACATCCATGGCGACGTCGCCGCGCTGCACGTCCTGGCCGGTCGCATCCGGTCCGAGCTGCACCGGGATGGCCTGCCGTACGACGGGAGGCCGTTCCGGCCGCACTTCACCATCGCCCGCCCGCAGGGCCGGCTCGACCCGGACGCCGTGGCGCAGGACCGCGCCGCCCTGGACCGGTACCGGGGTCCGGCCTGGCCGGCGACCGAGATGGTGCTGGTCCGCAGCCATCTCGGTCCCCGGCCGCTCTACCACCGGCTGGTCAGCTGGTCGCTGTAGCTACCAGGCCCACGCCTCCGGACCCGGACCGCCCTGGCCGACCGGCGGGAAGAGCTCGTCGAGCCGACCCAGGGCCGCGTCGTCCAGCTCGACCGACAGCGCACCGAGGGACCGGTCGAGCTGCTCCACGGTCCGGGGACCGATGATCGGCGCGGTCACCCCCGGCCGGGAGAGCAGCCAGCCGAGCCCGACGTCGGCCGGGTCGTGGCCCAGGTCCGCGCAGAACTTCTCGTACGCCTCGATGGTCGACCGGTGCGCGGCCATCGCGTCGGCCGCACGGCCGCCCTTGGCCCGCGCGGCACCGCCCTCGGCGAGCTTCCGGATCGCCCCGCCGAGCAGTCCACCGTGCAGCGGCGACCAGGGGATGATGCCCAGCCCGTAGTGCTGGGCGGCCGGCACCACCTCAAGCTCGACGTGCCGGGTCAGCAGGTTGTAGATGCACTGTTCGGAGACGAGCCCGAGGAAGTTGCGCCGGGCGGCCGACTCCTGCGCGGCGGCCAGGTGCCAACCGGCGAAGTTGGACGATCCGACGTAGAGCACCTTGCCCTGGGCGACCAGGGTCTCCATCGCCTGCCAGATCTCCTCCCACGGCGTCGCCCGGGAGACGTGGTGCATCTGGTACAGGTCGATGGTGTCGGTCTGCAGCCGTCGTAGCGAGTCCTCGCAGGCCCGGATGATGTGCCGGGCGGAGAGCCCACGCTCGTTGGGCCAGTCGCCCATCCGGCCGTAGACCTTGGTGGCCAGGACGACCCGGTCCCGTCGGCCGCCGCCCTGGGCGAGCCACCGGCCGATGATCTGCTCGGTGATCCCTTCGCCGGTCTGTCCGCCGTAGACGTTCGCCGTGTCGAAGAAGTTGATCCCGTGCTCCAGCGCCCGGTCCATGATCCCGAAGCTGTCCGGCTCGCTGGTCTCCGGCCCGAAGTTCATCGTGCCCAGGCAGAGCCGGCTCACCGACAGGCCGGTGCGTCCGAGGTTGATGTAGTCCATCAGACCACCCTGCCACGCCTGGACCGGTACCGCCCGGAGCCTGGTAGGCCGTTGAAACGGTTGGGCGGTACCGGCTCGTGGGTCAGGACGACTCGCGGGCCGCCGGGCCGCTGCCGAAGAGGACGTCGTCCCAGCTCGGCAGGCGCTTGCGCGACTTGCCGGCCGCGTCGGTGGTCTCGGTGGTGCCGCCGGTGGCGGTCCGCCGGGGCCGGAGCACCGCCAGCGACGGTACGGCCGGCACCTCCTTCGGCGCGTCCGCGTCGTCGTCGAACGCCGAACCCTGCCCGCCACCGAGCAGTGCTGCCGCACCCCCGGTGACCGCGCGTTGCCGCGGGGCATCGGAACCGGCGAGGGCCGCCGGGGAGACCGGGTCCAGCCCTCGCCCGGAGGACGAACCGAGCGGACGGTCCAACGAGGCGAGCAGTGCATCCCGCCCGGCCCGGATCGGATCCCGGCCGGACCGGCCCGACTCGGCCGGCGTGGGCAGGCCGTGGCCACCACCCCGGCTCGGCTCACCCCGGGACGGGCCGGGCAGCGCGTGCCCGCTCCGCTCCGGGGCAGGCTCCTGGCCGAGGATCGGCGTCGGCCGCTCGGCGCAGAGGTACTGCGCCATGTCGTCGTGCGGGGTGACGTTCTGCCGGGTCTTGTCCAGCTCCCAGATCGCCTGGGCGGTCGCCTTGCCGGAGGGCCAGGTGGCGATGATCCGCCAGGTGCCGTCGTCCCGCCGGTACGCGTCCCAGGAGATCTTCTCGGTGTCGATGCCGTGCTGACCCAGCCGGCTGTCGACCACCTCGGCCAGCGGTTGACCCTTCTCCGAGTTCTTCAGTCGGGTCCGCCGTGCGTGCTGGGCGAGCATTGCCCGCTCCTGGAGCACCGGACCGGCGTACCGCAGGACCCGGTCGACCGGGACACCGGCGATCCGGGCGACGTCCTCGGCGGACTCGCCAGACCGGATCCGGGCCTGGATGTCCCGGGGAGAGAGCGACGGTGTCAGGTCACTGGCGGGGCCCGCCACCGTGAGCTGGGGCGCGCCCGGCTCAGCGTGCAGCACGGTCGACACCCGTTCGTCGATGGGCAGCGCGAGCAGCCGCCCGACCTCGTCGGCGAGTACCAGAGCCTGGCCGTCCTCGGAGAGGGCGACGAAGCGTACTGGGCGCATAGCGTTGCCTCCGTCCCGCTTCGCTGGCCTACGCCACGCCGGTCGTCCCACCGTGGCGCCCTTGACGGACACGGTACGCCTCCTGCCGCACAGGTGGGGGATGCCACGCCCGGATGTCACCGATCAGCATGCCCGGCCGGACCCGGTGCGGCCCTGGTCGGGCCGCACCGGACACCGGTCAGTACTGAGCGATGACGTAGTCGATGCAGGCGGTGAGTGCCTCGACGTCGGCCGGCTCCACCGCCGGGAAGAGCGCGACCCGCAGCTGGTTGCGGCCGAGCTTGCGGTACGGCTCGACATCGACGATGCCGTTGGCGCGCAGCGCCTTGGCGATCGCCGAGGCGTCCACCCCGTCAACGAAGTCGATGGTGGCCACCACGTTGGACCGCAGCGCCGGGTCGGTGACGAACGGGGTCGCCACCTCCGAGCGCTCCGCCCAGCCGTACACGATGCCGGCGCTCTCCGCGGTGCGCTTGGCCGCCCACGCCAGCCCGCCCTGGGCGTTCATCCAGTCGGTCTGCTCGGCGGCCAGGAAGATGGTGGCCAGCGCCGGGGTGTTGTACGTCTGCTCCAGCCGCGAGTTGTCGATTGCGGTGACCAGGTCGAGGAAGGCCGGGATGTAGCGCCCCGACTCCTTGATCTCGGTGGCCCGGGCCAGCGCGGCCGGGGACATCAGGGCCAGCCAGAGCCCGCCGTCCGAGCCGAAGCACTTCTGTGGGGCGAAGTAGTAGACGTCGGTCTCCCGCACGTCCACGGCCAGCCCGCCCGCGCCGGAGGTCGCGTCGACCAGCAGCAGCGCGTCCGGGTCGGCGCCGGCCACCCGGTTGATCGGCACCGCCACACCGGTCGAGGTCTCGTTGTGCGGGGTGGCGTAGACGTCCACGCCGGCCTCGGCGACCAGGGTCGGTGCGGCGCCCGGCGCCGACTTGTGCACGGTCGGCGTACCGAGGAACGGGGCGTCGGCGACCGACTTGGCGAACTTGGCGCCGAACTCACCGAAGCTGGCGAACTGGGCCCGGTCGCGGACCAGGCCGAACGTCGCCACCTCCCAGAAGGCGGTGGTGCCGCCGTTGCCGAGGACGACCTCGTAACCCTCCGGCAGGGAGAAGAACTCGGCCAGCCCACGGCGGAGCCGGGCGACCTGGTCCCGCACCGTCTTCTGCCGGTGCGAGGTGCCGAGGAACGTCGTCGACACGCCACTGAGCGCGGAGACGGCCTCCGGGCGGACCTTGGACGGCCCGCAGCCGAAGCGGCCGTCGGCGGGCTTGATCTCGTCGGGAATCCGAATCGTCGGTGCGTCAGCCACGGTACGAAGATCCTTCCGGGTGGGCCGGCGGCCCGGTGAACTGGCGGGCCCGCACGGTCCGTTCCGCGAGCGCGCGGTGGCGCTGCGGAGTCAGGGCCGGGCGGGTGTCCGGCGGCGCTGCCGTGGGCTCCATCCTGTCACCCGGTGGGGCCGACCGGCCCCGCGGTCCCGATCCGGGCGCTGAGGCGTACCCCACACCGGCCGGCTCCAGCCGTCGGGCCGACCGGCTCCGGGCGTTAAGAAGGGCCCCTTCCTATGCAGAAAGCGATAAGAAGGGGCCCTTCCTTACTTCTGACTCAGACGCCGTGCGGGATGGCGTCCCAGCCTTCGACCTCACTCGGCTTGCGGCTGCCCGGTCCGACGTACTTCGCCGACGGGCGGACCAGCCGCTGGAGCTTCTTCTGCTCCAGGATGTGGGCGCTCCAGCCACCCATCCGGGCGCAGGTGAACATCGAGGTGAACATGTGCGCCGGTACCTCGGCGAAGTCGAGCACCACGGCGGACCAGAACTCGACGTTGGTGGCGAGCACCCGGTCCGGCTTGCGGGCGTGCAGCTCCTCCAGCGCGGCCTTCTCCAGCGCCTCGGCGACCTCGAAGCGGGGCGCGCCCAGCTCCTTGGCGGTGCGGCGGAGCACCCGGGCGCGCGGGTCCTCGGCCCGGTAGACCCGGTGGCCGAAGCCCATCAGCCGCTCGCCCCGGTCCAGGACGCCCTTGACGTACCCCTCGGCGTCGCCGCTGCGCTCGACCGCCTCCAGCATGCTGAGCACCCGGGACGGTGCACCGCCGTGCAGCGGGCCGGAGAGCGCGCCGATGCCGGAGGAGATGCAGGCGGCGGCGTCGGCGCCGGTGGAGGCGACGATCCGGGTGGTGAAGGTGGAGGCGTTCAGGCCGTGCTCGGCGGCCGAGATGAAGTAGGCGTCGACGGCCTTGACGTGCCGCGGGTCGGGCTCGCCCCGCCAGCGCTTCATGAACCGCTCGACGATCGTCTGCGCCTTGTCGATCTCCTTCTGCGGCACGGCCGGCAGGCCGAGACCACGGGCCGACTGGGCGACGAAGGAGAGCGCGGTGACCGAGACCCGGGCGAGGTCTTCGCGGGCCTGCTCGTCGGAGATGTCCAGGAGCTGGTCGAGGCCCCAGTAGGGGGCGAGCATCGCCACGGCGGACTGCACGTCCACCCGGATGTCGCCGGAGTGCACCGGTACCGGGAACGGCTCGGCCGGCGGCAGGCCCGGACCGAACCGGCCGTCGACCAGCAGTGCCCAGACGTTACCGAAGGAGACCTGCCCGATCAGATCCTCGATGTCGACCCCGCGATAGCGCAGCGCGCCGCCTTCCCGGTCGGGCTCGGCGATCTCGGTCTCGAAGGCTACGACGCCCTCCAGTCCGGGCTTGAAATCGGCCATGTCGTCTCCTGGCTCTGGTCCGGCGCCCGCACGCGCTCCTCCGGCCCGAGCCGGCCGAGCTCCTTAGGCGACCCTCAGGGATGTGTTCGTGACATCTTGCCTGGTGAGTAACTAACTTTGCGACCCGTAGCGACTGTGCTACAGACGACATCCCGCCGTAACCGCGTTCGTGCTTCTGCACCAGACTGGCGGAAAATCCGCTGGCCAGAACCGTGGTGGTGGAAAACGGTCCGGTAACGAGGAGGAGAAAGTGACGGGCGACACAGTCGGTCCGGCCGGGATGCGTAACGAGTACGTGGTGGAGCAGGGCCTTTCCCGGGCCGACCTGGCGCCGGACTGGGTCACCCAGTTCGACCGCTGGTTCGCCGAGGCGGTCGGGTTCGGCCTCGTCGAGCCGAACGCGATGGTGGTCGCCACCGCCGACCCGGACGGACGGCCGAGTGCCCGCACCGTGCTGCTCAAGGGGTACGACCAGCGGGGGCTGGTCTTCTTCACCAACTACACCTCGCGCAAGGGCGCCGAGGCACTGCGCAACCCGTACGCCAGCCTGGTCTTCCCGTGGTTCCCGATGCAACGTCAGGTGGTGGTCTGCGGCCGGATCGCCCCGGTCGACCGGGCCGAGACCGGGAACTACTTCGCCAGCCGGCCGCGCGGCTCGCAACTCGGTGCCTGGGCCAGCCCGCAGTCGTCGGTACTGCCCGACCGGGCGGCGCTGGAGGACGGGTACCGGGCCGCCGTCGAGCGGTTCGCCGGGGTGGAGCCGATTCCGGCGCCGCCGCACTGGGGCGGTCTGCGGGTCGAGCCGGAGACGGTGGAGTTCTGGCAGGGGCGGGCCAGCCGGCTGCACGACCGGTTGCGCTACCGCCGTACCGACCGGGATGAGTGGGTCGTCGAGCGGCTGGCCCCGTGACCGCTGTCGAGCAGGAGAACTCCGCCGGGGAACGGACCGGCGCCCGACGGTGGGCCATCGACCTGCGCCCGCTGCGGATCCCGGCGTACCGGCGGCTCTGGTTGGGCACCGGGGTGGGCGGGTGCGGCTCCCAGATCGCCCTGGTCGCGGTGTCGGTGCAGATGTACGAGCTGACCCGGGACTCGTTCTGGGTCGGGCTGCTCGGCATCGCCACGTTCGTACCCCTGCTGGTCTTCGGGCTGTGGGGCGGCGCCTTCGCCGACGTGCTGGACCGCCGGCGGCTGATGGTGGCGAGTTCGGTACTGGCCTGGGTGACCAGCTTCGGGCTGCTGGCCCAGGCCCTGCTCGGGGTGGACAGCCCGGTGCTGCTGCTGGTGCTGGTGGCGGTGAACTCCAGTGCGTTCGCGGTCAGTTCCCCCACCCGCCAGGCGATCATCCCCCGGCTGGTGCCGACGGACCTGGTACCGGCGGCGAACACCCTCGGCTTCACCACCGGCATGGGCACCATCGTCCTCGGCCCGCTGCTCGCCGGGCTGATCCTGGCCGCCTGGTCCCCGGCGGTCGCCTTTCCTGTCGCGTACGGCGTGGATGTCCTGCTGTTCGGCGCCGCGGTCTGGGCCAACCTGCGGTTGCCCGCGCTGCCCCCCGCCGCGTCGCCCGACGGCGTACGGCGGACCGCCGGGTTGCGCAGCGTGATCGAGGGGTTCCGGTACCTGGCCACCACCCGGGTGCTGCTGCTCTCCTTCGCCATCGACCTGGTCGCCATGGTGTTCGCCATGCCGAGGGCGCTCTTCCCGGCGATCGCCGAGGACCGGTTCGGCGGCGGTGCCGCAGCCGGCATGCTGTACAGCGCCATTGCCGTCGGCTCGATGCTCGCCGGCCTCACCTCGGGCTGGCTCGGCAGGGTGCACCGGCAGGGGGTCGGGCTCGTCCTGGCCGTGGTCGCTTGGGGGGTGGCGATCGCCTGCTCCGGCCTGGCCCGCCAGCTCTGGCTGGTGCTGCTGCTGCTCGCGGTGGCTGGCGCGGCCGACCTGGTCAGTGCGGTACTGCGACAGACGATGCTGATGGTGCACGTACCGGACGAGATGCGCGGCCGGTTGCAGGGGGTGAACGTGGTGGTGGTGGCCGGCGGCCCGCGCCTGGGCGACCTGCGGGCCGGGGCCGCAGCGGCGGCGTTCGGCACCGGGATCGCCTGGGTCGGCGGGGGTGTCGCCGCCATTGTCCTGGCGGTTCTGCTCGCGGTCGCGTTCCCGGCGCTGTGCAGGTACCGGCCCACCGGAGCCGGCACGGTTGCCCGGTAACCGATATCGTCGCCGCCATGGAGACCGTGGAGAACACCGCCCTGTCCGGTGCACAGTGGACGATCGCTGCGGCCGGTCACGAGGCAGTCGTGGTCGAGGTGGGTGGCGGCCTGCGGACGTACCGGTCGGACGGGGTGGACCACCTCGACGGGTACGGCCCGGACGAGGTCTGCCCGGGCAGCGCCGGTCAGGTGCTGGCGCCATGGCCGAACCGGATCCGGGACGGCCGGTACACCTTCGGTAACCGTGAGCTGCAACTGGCGTTGACCGAGCCGGCCCGGCAGGTGGCCATCCACGGGCTGGTCAACTGGGCGACGTGGCGGCTGGAGGAGCAGAAGCCGGACGCCGTGACCGTGGTCTACGACCTGCCGGCCACCCCCGGGTACCCCTGGCCGCTGCGCCTGCGTACCCGGTGGAGCGTCGGGGCGGCCGGGCTGCGCGCCGACCACGAGGTGACCAACACCGGCCCGGAGGACTGCCCGTTCGGCTTCTCCGTGCACCCGTACCTGCAACTGCCCGGGGTGGCGGTCGACGACATCCGGCTGCGGGTACCGGGCCGTAGCCGGCTGATGCTGGACGCCCGGCTGCTGCCGATGGGCATCACCGACGTCGCCGGCACCGACCACGACTACACCGAGCCGCGCCGGATCGGCCCGGCCGTGCTCGACCTCGCCTTCTGCGACGTGATCCGGGAGCCGGACGGCGGGTCGAGGGTCAGCCTCACCGCCCCGGACGGTACCGCCGGGGTCAGCCTCTGGGCCGATGAGCAGTTCGGCTGGTGGCAGGTCTACACCGGGGACACCCTGTCCGGGGAACGGCACCGCCGGTCGGTGGCGGTGGAGCCGATGACCTGTCCGCCGGACGCCTTCCGGTCGGGCCGCGACGTGATGGTGCTGCCGGCCGGGCACACCTGGCGGGCCGCCTGGGGTATCCAGCCGACACCGGCCTAGGCCGCGTTTCGTAAGGCTCGGAGCCACTGGTCGATGATGGCGATGGTGACGGTGGCTTCG
>NZ_JBAKHU010000045.1:0-56176 GCF_036906895.1 Micromonospora sp. CPCC 206060 | reverse complement strand
GTCAAGGCGATCGAGAAGGCCAACGACCGGGCCACCCGTAGGGCGCGCGGCGACTGACCCGCGTCCGCCCTGCCGATCATGGAGTTGTGGTGGAAACATAAGCCCCACCGGGGCGCATAACGCCCACCACAACTCCATGATCCACGGGGTGCACCCGTGGACGCGAACCTGGGGGTCACCAACCGGCCGGGGGTGCCTCCAGGTGCACCACCTTCGTGGCGGTCAGCTCGTCGAGCAGTTCCGGGCCGTACCCGAAACCCTGGCCGCTGCCCCGGCGTGGCTGCGCGGCACCGCCCGGCGCCCCACCGAACACCGCGTTGACCTTGACGGTGCCCACCGGAAGTTCCCGGCAGGCCCGCTGGGCGTGCGACATCGACCCGGTGAGCACCGTCGCCGCGAGCCCGTAGGCGGACCGGGCAGCCCGGGACAGCGCCTCGTCGAACGAGTCGACCGTCACCACCGGGGCGATCGGACCGAACGTCTCCTCCCGCAGTACCCCCATCTCGTCGGTGCACCCGGTCAGCACGGTGGCCGGATAGAACGCGCCCGGCCCGTCCGGGATCCGCCCGCCGGTTTCCACCCGGGCGCCGTCGGCCACCGCCGCCTGCACCTGCCCGTGCACGTGGTCCCGCAGCCGGCGGTCCACCAGTGGACCCAGCTCGGTCCCCGGGTCGCGTCCCGGGCCCATCCGCAGCGCGGCGGCGCGCCGGGTCAGGGCGGCCACGAACGCGCCGGCGACCTGGGAGTGCACGTAGATCCGTTCGACCGCCACGCAGAGCTGCCCCGAGTTGGCGAACGCACCGAGCGCGGCCTGCCCGGCGGCCCAGTCCGGGTCCACCCCCGCGTCCACGATCAGCGGGTCACTGCCGCCATTCTCCAGTAGCGCCTTCGCCCTGGTCTGCGTGCAGGCGGCGGCGATCGACCGGCCGGTGGCGGTGGAGCCGACATGGGCCACCACGTCGACCTCCTGGCTCGCCAGGCCCGCCCCGGTCTCGGCACCCCCGGTGAGCAGGGTCAGCACTCCGGGCGGCAGGGCGGTATCGAGCAGCCGGGCCAGCAGCCAGCCGGTGGCCGGGGTCCGCTCACTCGGCTTGTGCACCACCACGTTCCCGGTGACCAGGGCCGCCCCGAGCAGGCCGCAGGCCACTGCGACCGGGTCGTTCCACGGGGTCAGGACCGCGACCACCCCGCGTGGCTGCGGCACCATGAGGTCGATGGCCTCGGCACCGCCGGCGAGGGTCCGTCCGCCGCGCAGCGGCCCGAGTTCGGCGTACTGTCGCAACGTGCCCACCCCGGCGACCACCCCCGCGCGGGCCGACTCCAGCGGGCGGCCCATCTCGGCGGTCTGGGCCGTGGCCAGCTCCTCAATGGCGGCCGCCAGGGCGTCCGCCGCCCGGTGCAACGCCGCGGCCCGGTCCGCCGCCGGGGTCGCCGCCCAGCCCGGCGCCGCCTTGCCGGCTGCGGCCACCGCGTGCGCCACCTCGGCCGCCGTCGCCACCGGCGCCCGGCTGACCGGCGTGTCGTCGGCCGGATCGTGTACGACCAGCTCACCCCCGGCGCCACCGGCGCCCCACACCCCGTCGATCAACTGCTGCACCTCGTACATGGCGGGTCGGATGCCCCGGTCTGGCGGGGACAAACGCGTTTCGCCCGGTTGGCTGCCGGGTAGCCCGCCGGGATGGGTATGACCGGCACGGACAGTGCGGACGCGATCGTGATCGGCGCCGGGCACAACGGCCTGGTGGCCGCCAACCTGCTGGTCGACGCGGGTTGGGACGTGCTGGTGCTGGAGGCCACCGAGGCGCCGGGCGGGGCGGTGCGCTCGGCCGAGGTGACCGTCCCCGGCTACCTCAGCGATCTGTACAGCTCGTTCTACCCGCTCGGGTACGCCTCGCCGGTGCTGCGCGGGCTCGGTCTGGACCGGTACGGGCTGACCTGGCGGCACGCCCCCGACGTGCTGGCCCACCTGCTGCCGGACGGCCGGGCGGCGGTGCTCAACACCGACCGGCAGGTCACCGCCGCCTCGCTGGAGTCCTTCGCCCCCGGTGACGGGGCGCGTTGGCTGCGGGCGTACGACGACTGGCGGCAGGTCTCCGGGCCGATGCTGCGCGCCATCCTCACCCCGTTCCCACCGGTCCGCGACGGGGTGACCCTGCTGCGCCGGTTGGGTACCGCCGGTGCGCTGCGGCTGGCCCGCCGGCTGGTGCTGCCGGTGCGTCGGCTCGGCGAGGAACTGTTCCGGGGTGCCGGCGGTCCGGCCCTGCTGGCCGGGTGCGCCCTGCACACCGATCTGTCGCCGGACGAGGCGGGTTCCGGGGTGTACGGCTGGCTGCTGGCCATGCTCGGGCAGGAGGTCGGCTGGCCGGTACCGGCCGGTGGGGCCCAGCGGATCACCGACGCCCTGGTCGCCCGGCTGTTGGCCCGGGGTGGCCGGATCACCTACCGGGCCCGGGTGGACCGGGTGCTCGTCGCCCGGGGACGGGCGGTGGGGGTACGCGACACCGGCGGAACGCACCGGCGGGCCCGCCGGGCGGTGCTGGCCGACGTGCCGGCGCCGGCCCTGTTCCTGGACCTGGTCGGTGCGGCGGTGCTCCCGCCCCGGCTGGTCGAGGATCTGGACCACTTCCGGTGGGACGGCTCCACGCTGAAGGTCGACTGGGCGTTGTCCGGGCCGGTGCCCTGGGCGAATCCGGCGGTGGCCGGCGCCGGCACCATCCACCTGGGCGCGGACGTCAACGGTCTGACCCGGTACGCCGCCGCGCTGGCCTGTGGTGAGCTGCCGGCCGATCCGTTCCTGCTGGTGGGGCAGCTGACCACGGCGGATCCGACCCGGTCACCGGCCGGGACGGAGTCGGTGTGGTCGTACACCCACCTGCCGTTCCGCCGGGACTGGCGGGCCGAGGACGTGGCCGGGCACGTCGAGCGGATGGAGGCGGTGCTGGGGGCGTACGCCCCGGGCTTCCGGTCGCGGATCGTCGGCCGGTACGTGGCTGGTCCGGCGGCCCTGGAGGAGCGTAACCCGAGCCTGGTCGGTGGCGCCCTCGGTGGCGGTACGGCCGCCGCCTACCAGCAGTTGTTCCTGCGGCCGGTCCCGGGGCTGGGCCGGCCGGACACTCCGGTGGACCGGCTCTTCCTGGCCAGCGCCTCGGCGAACCCGGGCGGCGGGGTGCACGGTGGGCCGGGGGCGAATGCGGCCCGCGCGGCGCTGGCCCGGGACCGGGCGCTGACCGGTGTCCTCTACCGGCAGGCCGTCGACGCCGGTCATCGGCTCGTCTACCGGTAGGTGGGTCGCTGTCGCCGGCCGCCCATCGGTAACGCCTCTCCCGCATATCCGGCAAGGGCCAGCTGACGATATGCATTGACCGGTATCAAACTTTATCTAGTCACACGCGTCGATGTCTGGTAGAAATTCTCCAAGGCCGGCCCCTGCTTCGCAAAAATTCACCCCCTGCTGCGAATCGGGAGAGCCCATGTCATCCACCGGCACCACCGTGCGCCGCCGCGTACTCACCATGCTCGTCGCCGGGCTCGCCGCGATCGGCGCCGCGCTCGGCTTCGCCAGCCCGGCGTTCGCGATCACCCACTCCAGTGCCGCCTCGCAACTCTCCGCCGCCGGCATCAGTTGGTCCTCCAGCGGCAACTGCAGCGACCGCTACAACTCCAGCTGCACGTCCTTCGACGGCATCCGGCAGTCCACCATCGACGGCATCATCACCTTCAAGCGGGCCACCGGCTGCGCCATCAACATCACCGCCGGCACCGAGGTCGGGCACTCGTCCGGCACGTACAGCCACTGGAACGGCTACAAGGTGGACATCTCGCTGAGCACCTGCATCCAGAACTACATCTCGGCGTACTACACCTACGTCGGCTACATCTCCGGCTTCGGATACCAGTACCGGGCGCCCTCCGGGAACCTCTACACCAAGGAAGGCAGCCACTGGGACATCCTCTTCTACACCTGCGGCTGCTGAGGCCTCAGAGCGCCCGACAACAGGACTGGCGGGGCTGCGACGTGCCCTGGCGCGTCGGCTGGCGGCGTTGTCGTCGTCGGCCATGCAACACCGGCATGGCCTCCTCCTCCGCCTTGCCACCCTCGACCAGGACCCGCCTCGCCACCACCGCCCTATTGTCGGGCGCTCTTACCGGGTCGTCGCCGGAAGGTGCCGGCGGCGACCCGGTGACCCGGCTACCGGTCCAGGTTGCGGTGCCGGGAACGCAGCTTGAACGGCATCAACGCACTCTCGATCTTGGTGGCGGTGGTCATCTTCGACGCGCCGTCCCGGCGCTCCTCGAACCGGATCGGCACCTCCAGGATGGTGTGCCCCAGCTTGGTCGCCAGGTAGTGCATCTCCACCTGGAAGCTGTACCCGTTGGACTGCACCCGCTCCAGGCCGATGTCCCGCAGCGCGTCCGCTTGCCAGATCTTGAAACCGGCGGTCAGATCCCGGATCCGCACCCGCAGCAGGGTGTGCACGTACAGGTTCGCCCAGCCGCTGAGCGCCCGCCGGTAGAGCGGCCACGCCTCGTCGAGCTGCCCGCCCGGGACGTACCGCGAACCGATCACCACGCCGGCCCGGGTGGAGAGCAGCGCCCCGAGCATCCCCGGCAGCGCCTCCGGCGGGTGCGACAGGTCGGCGTCCATCTGGGCGACGTACTCCGCGCCACCGTCCAGCGCGCGGCTGATCCCGTCCACGTACGCCCGGCCGAGGCCCTCCTTGCCCGGCCGGTGCACCACCTGGATCCGCTCCGGGTGCTCGATGGCCAGTTTGTCGGCGACCTCACCCGTCCCGTCCGGGGAGTTGTCGTCCGCGATCAGCACGGTGAGGTTGGGCAACGGCAGGGCGAGGAGCCGCTCGACCAGCACAGGCAGGTTGCCCGCCTCGTTGTAGGTGGGCACCACGACGGTCAGGCGTGCGTCCCGCCATGGAGAGGGCAACTGTACGGGTTCGATCATCGCGGGCATCCTCGGTTGGCGACTGCGTTCTGTGGAGAGGGTAGTCACATCGCCGGTGATGCCTGGAACCTCCCCCATAGCGACACGGTCCGCTCACGTTCGGTGACGCCACTGCGCCGCTGTCGGCTACCGGTGTCCGCGCGGGCTTCCGTGCCACGCTGACCAGCCGAGTACCGCCCCGACCAGCAGGACGGCGGCGGAGACCGCCGGTTTGTGGGTGGCCAGCCAGAGGGCCGGGGACCGGTCACGGGAGGCGTCCCCGAAGACCCCGTGGGCGCCGTGGTCCCGCTCGGCGTCCACCGGCGCGTCCAGGTTGTCCCGCCAGGTGGACCGGTCGATCGGGGTGTCGGTCTGCTGCCCGGCGAAGCCGACGTCCGGTCGGGCGAGGTACCGGTCGAGCAGTCCGGGGGCCAGCATGTCGGCCAACCGGGTCTTCAGCGTCGGACCGCCGACGTTCAGCTCCCGCGGCCCCCGGTCGGCGGCCCACAGGATCGCCCGCGCCGCCAGCTCCGGCGCGTAGATCGGTGGTACCGGCTGCGGATGGCGCGGCAGCCGGGTACGCACCCAGGAGAACTGCGGCGTGTTGATGGCGGGTAGCTGCACCATGGACAGTCGTACCCCGGGACAGTCGTTGAGCAGCTCGGCCCGCAGCGAGTCGCGGAACCCCTCGATGGCGTGCTTCGACGCGCAGTACGCCGACTGCAACGGGATGCCCCGGTAGGCGAGGGCCGAGCCGACGAGCACGATGGTGCCCCGGCCACGGGCCCGCATGTGGCGCAGGGCGGCCAGCGTGCCGTGCACCGTACCGAGGTAGTTGACCTCGGTGACCCGGCGGAACTCGTCGGCGGTGATCTCCCAGGCGGGCGCGAACACGGAAACCATCGCGTTGTTGATCCACACGTCCAGCCCGCCGAGCCGGTGCACGGCGTCGTCGGCGGCCCGCTGCACCGCGCCCGCGTCGGCCACGTCCACCTGGTAGGTCAGCACCTCGGCGGCACCCAGGTCACGGGCCTCGCGTTCCGCCCCGGCCAGACCCGCCGCGCCCCGGGCGAGCAGCACCAACCGGGCACCCCGGCGGGCGTACCCGGCGACCACCGCCCGGCCCACCCCGGCGCTGGCACCGGTGACCACCACCGCCTGCGTCACTCCGCTGCCTTCTGCCTGGTCGCGATGTCCGCCAGCCGGCTCAGGGTCTCCTTGTTCCGGTGGTGCAGGACCAGGTCGTTGACCTTGTTGCGGATCCACCGCAGCGGACCTGCCGCGAACTCCTCGGCGAGGGTGACCCGGGTGCGGTCGGTCCCCACCGGGGTGAGTTCGAAGACCACGTGCGCCGCGCCGAGCGGCCACAGCCCGGCGCGTACCATGAAGCGCCGGGGCGCGTCACAGCTGAGCACGGTCGACGAGTCCGACAGCGAGAACGGCCAGGGGCCGGCCTGGTGGTGCAGCTTCGACCCGGCCCGGGGCCAACTGTCGTCGACCGCCCGGACGTGCACCGTCCCGACCACCCAGTCGCTGTACGTCCAGCCGTCCGCCAGGACCCGGAACACCTGCTCCGGGGGTGCCTCGATCACTTTCTCCACAATCGCCACCCGGGCCCCCTCAGAGTGACCGGCAACAGGGCTCTTACCCACCTGGCGCCCGGTTAACCACCCGCCCGGGGTGCCACCCGGGCCGACCCGTGCGCCGCTCCGGACCCGCCCCGGACCCGCCCCGGGTCCGGCCGGATGGTGCCCGGCCGGACGGTGCCCGGCCGGGCCGGGCGTTAGCTTCTCCGGAACGGCGGGTAACCCCCCGGCGCGGCCCGGCTCCGCCCGGCGGAGATGATGTTTACTCCCCGTAGCCGGGGGAACCCGCCGCCCGTGCCACAGGACCAGGTCGACCGCGATCGGCGCGGGCGTGGCGGCGGAGCCGCCGACCCACCCGCCGCCCGGTCCAGCGTGGACCCGGCCGGGTACGCACCCGACACCTCCCCGCCCCTGTTCGACGCCGTCCTGCTCGACCGGGACGGCACACTCGTCCATGACGTGCCGTACAACGGTGATCCCGACCGGGTACGGCCGGTCGACGGCGCCCGCGCGGCCCTCGACCGGCTCCGCGCCGCCGGCCTCCGGCTCGGGGTGGTCACCAACCAGTCCGGTCTGGCCCGGCGCTACTTCACCCCGGCCCAACTGGACCGGGTCAACGCCCGGGTGGAGGAACTGCTCGGCCCCTTCGACACCTGGCAGATCTGCCCACACGACGACACGGCCGGGTGCCGGTGCCGCAAGCCGGGTCCGGGGCTGGTCCGGGCGGCGGCGGAGGCGCTGGGTACCGTCCCGGCGCGCTGCGTCGTGGTGGGCGACATCGGGGCGGACATGGCTGCGGCGTCCGCCGCCGGTGCGGCCGGCATCCTGGTCCCCACCCCGGCGACCCGGGTCGAGGAGATCGCGGCGGCCCCGGCCCGCGCCGACGACCTGCCCGCCGCCGTCGAGGCGATCCTGACCCGGATGCGGCTGCTCCGCCCCGCCGGCCGCCCTGCCCGGCCCCGGTGCGTGCTGGTGGCCCGAACCGACTCGGCCGGTGACGTCCTGGTCACCGGGCCGGCGATCCGCGCGGTGGCCGCCGGCGCGGACCGCGTCGTGTTGCTCTGCGGGCCACGCGGCCGGGCAGCCGCCGAACTGCTGCCCGGGGTCGACGAACTGGTCGAGTGCGCGCTGCCGTGGATCGACCCGGAGCCCGCCCCGGTCCACCGGGGGTCGGTCGACGCCCTGGTGACCCGCCTCGCGGCGACCGGTGCCGACGAGGCGGTGCTGTTCACCTCGTTCCACCAGTCGCCGCTGCCGCTGGCCCTGACCCTGCGGATGGCCGGGGTCGGCCGGATCGCCGCGATCAGCGAGGACTACCCCGGCTCACTGCTGGACGTGCGCCACCGGGTGCCGGCGGGCATACCGGAGGCGGAGCGGGCCCTGTCCCTGGCCGCCGCGGCCGGGTTCGCCCTGCCCGCCGGTGACGACCCACGGCTACGGTTGCGGCCGGTAACCGACATCCCGGGCGGTACGCCGCCGGCCGGGGACCTGCCCGACGAGCCGGGGTACGTGGTGGTGCACCCCGGCTCCTCGGTCGCCGCCCGGGCCTGCCCACCGGAACTCTGCGCCGGTATCGTGGCGGCGCTGCGGGCCGACGGCCACCGGGTGGTGGTGACCGGCGGGCGCGCCGAGACCGCGCTGACCGCCCAGGTCGCGGTGGCCGGGGCGGTCGATTTCGGCGGTCGGACCAGCCTGGCCGGACTGGCCGGCGTGCTCAGCCGGGCCGGTTGCCTGGTGGTGGGCAACACCGGACCGGCGCACCTGGCCGCCGCGCTGGGCGTACCGGTGGTGAGCCTCTTCGCGCCGACCGTGCCGTTCGGTCAGTGGGCGCCCTACCGGGTGCCCGTGGTCCGTCTCGGCGACCCGGCAGCCGCCTGCCGGAACACCCGGGTGACCCGGTGCCCCCTGCCGGATCACCCCTGCCTGTCCGGCGTCGACCCGGCCGACGTGGTGGCGGCGGTCCGTCTCCTCGGCCGCGCGGCCCTGCCGCCGGGCGGGTCCGGCGCGCGCCGGCCGGTACCGGCCCTGGCCGGTGGGGGGAGCGGCCGGTGAACATCCTTCTCTGGCACGTCCACGGTTCGTGGACCACGTCGTTCGTCCACGGCCGGCACCGCTACCTCGTGCCGGTCACCCCGGACCGGGGCCCGTACGGCCTGGGCCGGGCCCGCACCTACCGCTGGCCGGAGACGGTCGTCGAGGTACGCCCGGAGGAACTGTCCCGGGCCGACGTGGACGTGGTGCTGCTGCAACGGCCGGAGGAGTACGACCTGGCCTGCGAGTGGCTGGGCCGGCGGGTCGGCCGCAACCTGCCGGTGATCTTCGTCGAGCACAACACGCCGAAGGGGGACGTGCCGAACACCCGTCACCCGATGGCCGACCGGGACGACGTCCTGATCGTCCACGTCACCGGATTCAACCAGCTGTTCTGGGACACCGGCGGTACCCGCACCACGGTCATCGAACACGGCGTGGTCGCGCCGGCCGCCCGGTACACCGGGGAACTGGAGCGCCTGGCCGTGGTGATCAACGAGCCGGTCCGCCGCTGGCGGGTCACCGGCACCGACCTGCTGCCCCGGTTCGCCGAGATCGCCCCGCTCGACGTCTTCGGCATGGGGGTGGCCGGGCTCGCGGACCGGCTCGGACTGCCCGCCGACCGGCTCACCAGCTACGACGACCTGCCCCAGGACCGGATGCAGGCGGAGATCGGGCGGCGTCGGGCGTACCTGCACCTGTGCCGGTGGACCTCCCTCGGGCTGAGCCTGATCGAGGCGATGACGGTCGGCATGCCGGTCGTGGTGCTGGCCACCACGGAGGCGGTGGCTGCGGTACCGCCGCACGCCGGGGTGCTCTCCACCCGTACCGACACGCTGCTCGACGCCGCCCGTGGACTCATCGCCGACCCGGACCGGGCACGCCGGTTGGGCGCCGAGGCACGCACCGTCGCCCGTACCCGCTACGGCCTGGACCGGTTCCTCGCCGACTGGGACCGACTGCTGGAGGAGGAGCTATGCGGATCGCGATGATCTCGGAGCACGCCAGTCCGCTGGCGGTGCTGGGCGGCGAGGACGCCGGCGGGCAGAACACGCATGTCGCGGAGCTCTCCACCGCACTCGCCCAGGCCGGCCACGACGTGCGGGTCTACACCCGGCGGGACAGCCTCGGCCTGCCCGCCACGGTACGGGCCGACGCCGGGGTGGCGGTGGTGCACGTACCGGCCGGGCCACCCGAACCGCTGCCCAAGGACAGCCTGCTGCCGTACATGCCGGAGTTCAGCCGGGCCCTGGTCGAACAGTGGCAGACCGGTGACTGGCTGCCCGAGGTGGTGCACGCGCACTTCTGGATGAGCGGGCTGGCCGGCATCACCGCCGGCCGGCAACTGGGCCTGCCGGTGGTGCTGACCTACCACGCACTCGGCACCGTCAAGCGCCGCCACCAGGGCAGCCAGGACACCAGCCCGGCACCCCGGGTCGGCTACGAACGGGCCCTCGGGCGCACCGTGGACCGGATCATCGCGCAGAGCCAGGACGAGATCCAGGAACTGGTCCGGATGGGGATCCCCCGGGAGCAGATGACTGTCGTCCCGTCCGGGGTCAACCTGACCACCTTCGCGCCGATCGGCCCGGCCGCCCCCCGTACCGCCGGGCGGGCCCGGGTCCTCTCGGTGGGCCGGCTCGTCGAACGCAAGGGCTTCCAGGACCTGGTCCGCGCGATGCGGCTGGTGCCGGAGGCGGAATGCGTCATCGTCGGTGGTCCACCCGCCGGCCTGGTCGACGACGATCCGCAGGCCCGCCGGCTGGTCGAGCTGGCCGGGGAGCACGGCCTCGCCGACCGGATCCGGCTGGTCGGCGCGGTACCCCGGGAGGAGATGCCGCAGTGGTACCGGTCGGCGGACGTGGTGGTGGCCACCCCCTGGTACGAGCCGTTCGGGTTGACCCCGCTGGAGGCGATGGCCTGCGGGGTACCGGTGATCGGCAGCGCGGTCGGCGGGATCACCGACACCGTCGTCGATCACGTGACCGGGGATCTCGTCCCACCCCGTGACCCGCAGGCCCTCGGCCACGCGATCCGCCGGCTGCTGGACGACCGGATCAGGCGGTTCGCGTACGCCACCGCCGCGCTGAACCGGGCCCGGCAGCACTACTCCTGGCAGCGCACCGCCGAGCAGCTCACCGCCGTCTACACCGCCGTGGGCGCGGTACGCCGGCCCACCCGGGCGGTGGCCTGATGACCGGCGCCGACATCGTGCCCGGCGCCGCCGACCTGCTCGACCGGCATCTGGCCGGGCTGACCGCCGCCCTGCCGGCCTACCGGCGGACCGCCCGGCTGCTGGCCCGGTGGGGCGACCAGTTGGCCCGCCGGCTGGTCGGGGGCGGGCGGCTGCTGGTGGCCGGGAACGGCGGTAGTGCGGCGGAGGCGCAGCATCTCACCGCCGAGCTGGTCGGCAAGCTGCGCGACGACCGGGAGCCGTTCTCGGCCATCGCGCTGACCGCGGAGACCTCCGCACTGACCGCGATCGGCAACGACTACGGCTTCGACGAGCTGTTCGCCCGGCAGGTACGCGCCCACGGCCGGCCGGGCGACATCCTGCTGCTGCTGTCCACCAGCGGGCGCAGCACGAACCTGGTGGCGGCGGCGGTCGCCGGTCGGGAGATCGGGATGCGGTGCTGGGCGCTCACCGGGCCCGCCCCCAACCCGCTGGCCACGGTCTGTGCCGAGGCGCTGGCCGTCCCGTCACCGGATCCGCAGGTCGTCCAGGAACTGCACCTGGTCTCCGCGCACGTGCTCTGCGAACACGTCGACCTGGCGCTGCCGGTCCTCGCCGGGGCGTCGGCCGCCGGCCGGGCGGCGGTGTCGGCGGGGGACGACCGGGCCGTCTCGGCGTCCACCGTACGACCGTCGGCGACGACCGGGCCGCCTGCCGTCCCCGCCACGACGCCCGCCGTCCCGCCGGCACCGGCCGGGCACACCCGGTCCGGTCCGGTCCGTACCGGGGTCGAGGTGGTGGTCGACGGGTCCGCCGGGTCCGGGGTCGAGGACTGACACGACGACGGGGAGGTGCCGTGAGGGGACCGCTGGTGGTGCTCGGTGACACGCTGCTCGACCGGGACGTGGAAGGGCTGGTCAACCGGCTCTGCCCGGACTCCCCGGTGCCGGTACTCGACGAGACGGTGCACGCGGACCGCCCCGGCGGCGCCGGTCTCGCCGCGCTCTTCGCCGCCGCCGACGGCACCGAGGTGGCGCTGGTGACGGCACTCGCCGACGACGTCGGTGGCGCGCGGCTCAGCACCCTGCTCACCGCCGCCGGGGTGCAGGTGTTCGCGCTGCCGCTGGCCGGGGCCACCCCGGAGAAGATCCGGCTGCGGGCCGGTGGTCGGGTGCTGCTCCGCCACGACCGGGGTGGCGCCGCCGGGCCACCGGGCGAGCCGAGCGAGGCGGTGCTCCAGTTGATCGCCGGTGCCGCCGCCGTCCTGGTCAGCGACTACGGCCGGGGGGTGGCCGGGCAGCCGGCACTGCGCGCCGCACTGGCCGCCACGGCGGCCCCGGTGGTGTGGGATCCGCATCCGAGGGGGCCGGCCCCGGTACCGGGCGTGCACCTGGCCTCCCCGAACGAGTCGGAGGTCCGGGTGCTGGCCGGTACCACACCGGGCGCGTCCCGGCTGGCCACCGCGTCCCGGGGCGCGCAGGAACTGCGGCAGCGGTGGCGGGCCGGTGCGGTCGTGGTGACCCTCGGCGGGGACGGCGCGTTGCTCTGCCACGCCGGTTCCACCCCGCTGGTCGTCCCGGCGCCCACCTGCGCCGAGGGGGACACCTGCGGGGCCGGGGACCGGTTCGCGGCGACCGCCAGCCGGGCCCTGGCCCAGGGCGCGCTGGTCTCCGAGGCGGTGCAGCAGGCGGTCACCGAGGCCTCGGCGTACGTGGCCGGCGGGGGCGTGGCGCAGGCGGTGCCGGTACCGGCCACCACCCCGGCGCCGACCGTGGTCGCGGCCGCCGGTGACCGGGTCGGTCCCGGTGCCGCCGGTGCCGTGGTCGCCGGGGTACGCGCCGCCGGTGGCACCGTGGTGGCCACGGGCGGCTGCTTCGACCTGCTGCACGCCGGGCACGTGGCCACCCTCCAGGCGGCCCGGCGGCTCGGCGACTGCCTGGTGGTCTGCGTCAACTCCGACCGCAGCGTGGCCGAACTCAAGGGCCCGGACCGTCCGGTGGTACCGCAGGGGGACCGCAGCCGGCTGCTCGCCGCGTTGGGCTGTGTGGACGCGGTGGTCGTCTTCGACGAGACCACGCCGCACGCGGTGCTGAGCTGGCTGCGGCCGGACATCTGGGTCAAGGGCGGTGACTACGCCACCGGTACCGGCGACACCTCGACGCTGCCGGAGGCGGAGATCCTCCAGCGCTGGGGCGGACACACCATCGTCGTTCCCTACCTCGACGGCCGCTCCACCACCGACATGATCATGGCGGCCCGGTCGGCGGACCGGCATCCGGAGGGGGCACGATGAACGAGCTGATGACGGGACGGTCGGTGCTGGTGACCGGCGGGTCCAGCGGACTCGGCGCGGCCGTGGTCACCGCCGTGGCGAAGGCCGGCGGCCGGCCCCTCGTCCTGGACCGGCAGGCCCCCGCCGACGGGGTGCCGTGGAGCGAATGCGACCTGGCCGACACCCGGGCCGCCGAGGAGGCCACCCGGCACCTCGCCGAACGCCACGGCGGACTCGACGCCGTCGTCACCGCCGCCGGCATCGACACACCCGGCCGGCTGGCCGACGTACCCGCCGACACCTGGGAACGGGTGGTGGCGGTGGACCTGCTCGCCACCGCCGCCGTCATCCGCGCCGCCCTGCCCTGGCTCGAACGCGCCCACGGCTCCGTGGTTACCGTCGCCTCCACGCTGGGGGTGAAGGCGGTCAGCGACGCCACCGCCTACTGCGCCGCCAAGTTCGGCGTCGTCGGTTTCACCCGGGCCCTCGCCGCCGAACTCGCCGGCACCGTCAACGTCACCCTGCTCATCCCCGGCGGCATGCACACCGCCTTCTTCGACAGCCGCGACGCGCAGTACCGGCCCGGACCCGACGCCGAACTCAACGACCCGGCCGACACCGCCGCAGCCATCATGTTCGCCCTCACCCAACCCTCCGGCTGCGCGGTACGCGAACTGGTGGTCTGCGCCGAACAGGAATCGTCGTACCCGTGATCCTCGCCCTGCGTGCCCTCGGTGTCGGTGACCTCGCCACCGCTGTGCCCGCCCTGCGCGCCCTGCGCGCCACCTTCCCCGACCGGGAACTCGTCCTGGCCACGCCCGCCTGGCTCGGCCCGCTGGTCGACCTCATCGGTGGCATCGACCGGGTCGTCCCCACCGACGGTCTCGACCAACCGCTCCAGGGCACCCGTACCGGCGGCCACCCCGAGCGGCCGGAGCTGGCCGTCAACCTGCACGGACGCGGGCCCCGGTCGCACCGTCTGCTCGCCGCCACCCGACCCGCACGACTGATCGCCTTCCGCTGCCCGGAGGCGGGCCACCACGACGGACCACCCTGGCGGGCCGACGAACACGAGATCGACCGCTGGTGCCGCCTGCTCGCCTGGTACGGCATCCCCGCCGACCCGGCCGACCTGGACCTGGTTCGGCCCGCTCCGGACCGGACGTCGGTCGGGGTGAGCATCGTGCACCCGGGCAGCAAGGAACCGCCGAAGCGGTGGCCCCCGGACCGGTTCGCGGCCGTGGCCCGGAAGCTGACCGGCCGGGGGCACACCGTCGTGCTGACCGGCTCGCCGGATGAGCGGTCCCTCGCCGGGCGGGTCGCCGCTGCGGCCGGACTGTCCGACAGCGCCGTACTGGCCGGACGGACCGATGTGGGGGAACTGGCCGCGCTGGTGGCCCACGCCCGGCTGGTGGTCAGCGGGGACACCGGGGTGGCGCACCTGGCCACCGCCTACCGCACCCCGTCCGTGGTGCTCTTCGGTCCGGTACCGCCGACGCTGTGGGGGCCGCCGGCGGACCGGCCCTGGCACCGGGCACTCTGGGCCGGCCACCGGAGCGACCATGATTGGACCGATATGTCCGGGGTAGGAATGCCGCCGCGCGGAGGCGGACCGGGTCGACACCCGCAGGGCCGGGGGCTGACCGGTCTCGACGTCGACGAGGTCATGGCGGCCGTGGACGAGGTGGAACAGGCGGTGCGGATCACCGGTGCGGTTGAGGCGTAGCGATCCCGCGAAACCCGGTTACGGGCGGCGCCGGCACGGTCGGGGTGTGGTCTTCCTGGACTGCGACGGTGTCCCGATCCGTGCTCCGGACGAGCTGGCCCGGCTCCGTGACCTGGTCATCCCGCCGGCCTGGCGGGACGTCTGGATCTGCCCCCACCCCGGCGGACACATCCAGGCCACCGGTACCGACGCGGCGGGGCGTCGGCAGTACCTCTACCACCCGCAGTGGCGGGCCAAGCAGGACGAGGCGAAGTTCGACCACGTCCTGGAGGTCGCCGGTCGCCTCCCGGTGCTCCGCGAGCGGGTCGACGCCGACCTGGCCGTCCGGGGCCTGACCCGGGAGCGGGTACTTGCCACCGCGACCCGGCTGCTGGACATGGGCATGTTCCGGATCGGCAGTGAGCAGTACGCCGCCGGTGACGACCCGACGTTCGGGGTGGCCACCCTACGACCGGACCACACCCGGACCCGGCAGGGCTGTGTGGTGCTGGAGTTCCCCGCCAAGGGCGGTGTCGAGCAGGTCCGCCGGATCTCCGACCCGCAGCTCTGCCGGGTACTGCGCGACCTGCGGCGACGGCGGCGGACGGCGGAGCGCCTGTTCGGCTACTGGGACGGCCGGCAGTGGCACGACGTCCGCAGCGACGAGGTCAACGAGTACCTGCGCGAGTCGAGCGGCGGTGAGATGACCGCGAAGGACTTCCGTACCTGGCACGCCACCGTGCGGGCGGCGGTCGAACTCGCCTCGGCCGGCCCGCAGCGTTCCGTCACCGCCCGCCGCCGGACCGTCGCGGCGGTGATGCGGGACGTGGCCGATCTGCTGGGCAACACCCCGACCGTGGCCCGGGCCTCCTACGTCGACCCCCGGGTGGTCGACCTGTACCACGACGGGGTCGTCGTCCCGGTCGACCGGGACACGCCCCGACCGGCGGCGGAACGGGCCGTGCTGGAACTGCTCTCGGACACCTGACGGCCCGGCCACCCGTGATCCTGGGGGGAACGACGGGCGGCAGGGCCGGAGCCGGGTGGGGTGGGGGTCCCGCGACCTGGGCGGTCACCGCCGGCCGATCAGCCGCCGGTCGCCGCCGCAACCCCCGTTGCGTCGCGGAACCGCCCCGTCTCCGACCGGTCACCGCCGGTCGGGCTTCAGTATCGCGGTCCCGTCGTTGTCCACGGGTGCCACCGGGTTGGCGGTGCGTGCCACGCCGGGGGAGCCGAGCACGTCCTGCTGCTCCCGGTACGCCTGCGGGGTCACCCCGTAGGCGTACCGGAAGACCCGGGTGAAGTGCGCCCGGTCGGGAAAGCCCCACCGGGCGCCCACGGCGTACGCCGGCTGGTGCTGCAACGCGGGGTTCATCAGGTCCCGCCGGCAGCGGTCGAGCCGCCGCTGCCGGATGGTCTCCGCCACGCTGCTCTGTTCCTCGGCGAAGAGCCGGTGCAGGGAGCGCACCGACATGTGGTGCGCGGCGGCGATCATCGCCGGATCGAGCCGCGGGTCGGCGAGATGCCGCTGGATGAACGCGTGTACCCGGGTCAGCATGGCCCGCTGCCGGACGGCCGTCGGCACGGTCGCCGCCGTGTCCAGATGGGTGCCGAGCATGGTGGTGAACAGGTCGAGGGCGATGGTGCCGAGCTGCGGCGCGTCCTGCGGCCGGTACTGCTCGGGGTGGGCGGCGATCCGGGTCATGTACTGGGCGAGCAGCACACCCACCCCGTCGGTGGAGGAGAGCCGACCGGCGAAGAGCCGGGCCACCTTGTCCGGTGGCAGGCTCACCAGGTCGTGCGGGATGACCAGGCACACCGAGGTGGCCAGCCCGGTACGACCGAGGTCGCCGAAGTGGGCCACCTCGTGCGCGCGGGTCGCGTCGTAGAAGGTGAAGTCGCCGGCATGGAAGGCACTGGTCTGCCGGTCCTGGGTGATCCGGCTCCGGCCGCTGGTGGTCAACGCCAGCATGTACACCTCCGGCTCCGAACCGGCGCGGCTGTTGGCCCGGCGGGCGTCCATCGACGGGTACCGGTAGTCGATGAGCTGCACCGGCCCGAGCGGGATGGCGGTGGCGCGGGCGGTGAAGTTGTCCGCGTGGTCGGTGTAGACCTTCAGCGGTGCCGACATCCGGGCGATCACGTCCAACCAGAGCCCGAACCGGTCCGGCGGGGGCAGTTCCTCGGTATCCACGACGGCGGACTCCAGCATGACGGCCCCTTTCTTCCGGCATCCGATCGGTACCCGATCCTGGGTGTCTACCCGGTACGCCCGTGCTGCTCCGGTCCATTGTGATTGGTCCGTCACGGTACCGATACATGCCGACCGGAGACCGAAGGTACCTGCGAAAATCCGCGCACCATCCCGGTGTCGCCGTCCCGACACCGGTCGGGGCGGCAACGCCCGGGACGTTGCGCGGATCGTGACTACTGATCGTGACTGCTGATCGGATCCGGTGCGGAACCTCAGTCGTTGAGCACCTGGGACAGCCGGTCCCGGAACCGTCGCTCCGAGTCGCTGACCACGTCGCCACCGATGCCCAGGATGCCGCCGGTCGAGGCCGCCGTCACCACGTTCTCGGCGATCTCCACGAGCCAGTGCCGGTACGCCCCGGCCGCACCCTCGTCGACCCGGTCGGCCAGCAGCAGCGTGGCGGCCTGGGCCCGGCCCAGCACGTCGTCGATCAGGGCCTGCGGGTCGGACGGTGCGATGACCGGTAGTTCCTCACCAGCCTCCGGGTCGCCCACCCGGGACACCATCTCGGCGGCGACGGCGGCGACCAGCGGGCTGCCCGACTCGCGGCCCGCCGAGATGGTGTCCAGCCCGGCGGCGCTCTCCGCCATCGTCCGGCGGGTGCCGTCGGACTCGGCCGCGCTCGCTGCGGTCAGCACGGACTGGGGCAGGCCGACCAGCAACCCCCACTCCTCGTCGGTGAAACCGAATCTGGCGTACGTCGGCTGCTCGATCACGGCAGTGCCCCTTCCATTCGCTTGCCCATCTTCTCGCATCTCCGGACCACCGGAAGCTGTGCCCGCCGGCACCACGGGCCGGCACAGAGGGTATGCCAGGACCGCCCGCCTCCGGACCATCCGACCCGCCTCCGGACCATCCGACCCGGCGCCGGGCCGGATGGTCCGGCCGGACCGGTCAGCCCGCGACCAGCAGTCCCTGCTCGCTGACCACCGGTACGGACAGCGTCTTGTACCCCACGTCATCGAAGAGAACCGTCATCCGGTCCGCCTCGTAGCTGAGTACCAGCCCGGTGCCCCACTCGGCGTGGCGTACCTGGCTGTGTACCGGGAACGGCCCGCTCGCGCCGTCGTCGGCGACGCTGGTACCGGCATGGCAGTTGTCACAGTGCGCGCAGACCGTGGTCATCTGCTCGCCGAAGTAGGCCAGCAACGTCTGGCTGCGGCACGACCGGGTCTCGGCGAACGCCCGCATCATGTCGGTACGCGAGCGCTGCACGGCCTGCTGCCGTTCCGCCTCGGCGAGCGCCGCCCGCGCCGCCTCGGCCGGCTCCGGGGCGTACCGGGGTGCGCCCATCCGCTGGCCGGCCTGCGGGGCGGCGGCGCCCACCTGCTCCAGCAGGGCGAGCAGGTTGCCGAGCTTGCGGGCCCCCAACCCGGTGTGTTCCCGCAGCTCGGTACGGGTCATCGGGGCACGCCGCAGCAGGGCGGCCAGCTCGCGCAGCTCGGCCTCGTCCGGCAGTCCGCCGCTGAAGTAGCGCTGCAACCCGACGTCCTCCGCCCGCCAGAGCAGCAGTACCCGGGCCGGTTCGTCGTTGCGGCCGGCCCGGCCGATCTCCTGGAAGTAGCTGTCCGGGGAGTCGGGCAGCGCCATGTGCACCACCCAGGCGATGTTCGGCTTGTCGATACCCATGCCGAACGCCGAGGTCGCCACCATGATCGGTACCTGGTCGGCGAGGAACGCCTCGTGCAGCCCCTCCCGGGCACCGGCCGCCATCCCACCGTGGTAGTACTGCGCCGGGAAGCCGGCGTCGGTGAGCCGGGTGGCCAGGTCCTCCGCCGAGCGTCGGGTGGGCACGTAGATGATCCCGGGACGTTCGTCCTCCCGCAGCAGCGCCACCAGCCGCCGCCAGCGGTAGTCCTCGGTCGGGCAGTGCGCCACCTCGACGAAGATGTTCGGCCGGTCCAGGCCGGAGACCACGATCTCCGGGTCGGTCAGCCGCAGCCGGGCGATGATGTCGTCGCGTACCGGTGGGGAGGCGGTGGCGGTCAGTGCCACCACCGGCGGTCGGCCGATCCCGGCGATCAGGTGACCGAGCGCCAGGTAGTCCGGGCGGAAGTCGTGCCCCCAGGCGGAGATGCAGTGCGCCTCGTCGACCGCCACGAGGGCCGGTCGCAGATCCCGGATCTCGGCCATCCGGTCCGGGTTGCTGAGCTGCTCCGGGGTGATGAACAGGAACTCGGCCCGCCCGTCCCGCAGTTCCGCGACCGCCTCCGCCTGCTGGGCGGAGGTCTCGTTCGAGCTGATCCGGACCGCCCGTAGCTCCGGGCGTCGGCGCTCGTTGAGCGCGGCGATCTGGTCCTGTTGCAGGGCGAGCAGTGGCGAGATCACCACCGTCGGCCCGGGGATCAGGCTGGCCGGGATCTGGTAGATCGCCGACTTGCCGGCGCCGGTGGGCAGCACCACCAGGGCGTCCCGGCGCTTCATCACCGCCCGCATCGCGGCGAGCTGGTGGGGACGGAGGGAGTGCCAACCGAAGAGGTTGCGCGCCGCGCGTCGCAGCCGGGTGGCGTTCAGTGGCGATGTCATCGCACGCGCAGGTACCCGGGCGGATTCCGCCCGAAACCGCAGCCCTGCGTGCCATCGCCGTCCCGTCCGGGCCGGTCGGCCCGACGGTCACCCGCCGAAACGGTCGGCCCGGATCCCGGCGAGGAAGGTGGTCCAGGTCCGCACGTCGAAGGCCAGCACCGGCCCGGAGCTGTCCTTGCTGTCGCGTACGCCCACCAGCCCGTTCCCGAGGTTGTCGGCGACCTCGACGCAGTCCCCTCCGGTGGCGCCGCTGCGGCTGCTCGTGCGCCAGGTGGCGCTGGTCTCAGTGGTCACGGTGTTCCTCCATGATTGACTCGATCAGTTGCATCGATTCTTCCTGATCCAGTGCCGCCGCTTCCAGTCCGGCCCAGACCCGTTCGTAGGCGGCGACCTCTGTCTGCCGGTCGAGATAGAGCGCGCCGGTGAGTCCTTCGACGTAGACCGTGCTCGGCTCGACCCAGTTCCGGCCCCGGGTGGGTTGGAAGTCGAGGATGACGAAGGTGCCGGCCTCGGTCACCAGCGGCGGCCAGGCGGCCCGGGGCAGCACCCGCAGCCGCAGGTGCGGCAGTTGCCGGGCCAGGGTGAGCAGGTGGCGGAGCTGGGTCACCATCCCGGCCGGGTCGAGCACCGGGCGGCGCAGCGCCTCCTCACCGAGCACCACCCGCAGCGTCGGTGCGGCCGGCAGCCGGCGGGTGAGCAGTCGCTGTCGTTCGGACCGGGCGGCCACCGCCCGCTCGCGTTCGGCGATGCCGAGGTCCGGCCGGTTCCGCCGGTAGTGCGCGGTGATGTAGTGCGCACTCTGCAACAGGCCGGGAATCAACTGCGGGTCGAACCGCCGGATGGTGGTCGCCGACGATTCCAGGTTCGCATAGAGCGAAAACCATTCGGGTACGCAGTCGCCGTAGGTGTGCCACCAGCCCTTGTTCTTCGTCTCCAGGGCGAGGCCGGTGACCACCGAACGCAACTCGTCCGGGACCCGGTACAGATCGCACATGGCCCGCAGGTCCGGCAGCCGGACCGAGGTGAGCCCCTTTTCGATGCGCCAGACCTTCTGCCGGGAGCAGTCCAACTCCGCAGCGGCAGCGTCCATGCTGATCAGAGCCTCCTCGCGGAGTTGGGCTAGGAGCCGACCAAGTTGGCGACGGGGAACACTCGAAGTCGATGTTTCATGCGACATGCAACACCTCCACGTTAATTGCTGCAACATCGGAATTCATGGCCGGTCTGCCGGTGCACGTGCGGCAGCCGGAAAGGCAGAATTGATGCTAGATAGCCGGACATATGAAGGCAAGAAAATGCTCGGAAGGCGCGTCGAAATGGAATTCCGGGTTCGCAGTAAGATTCCGGTCCCCGGGCCCATCGGTGGGCGGCCGGTCCGGGGCGCCGGGCCGGAGGTGCGCCCCCGTACCTGACAGGAGGTCCATGGACGAGTTCCGCCGGCACTCCCGCGCCTGTCCCTACGGTCGCCCCGCCGGGGTGCGCCGGCTGGACCTCGACGTCGACTACGGCGCCTTTCCGGTGTGGACCTGGTTCACGCTTCCCGGCCAGCGCGGCAGACCGTCGCGCGAGGTGTGTGGTTCCATCGGGCCGGCGGCACTCGGCCTCTCCGTCGGGTTGGCCGCAGACCTCCAGACCTGGGCGGACTGGCAGGACCGGCACCACGAGGCTGCATGGCGTGGCCCGGACGACGGCGCCGAGCCGGCGACCGCCGAGGACTGGCAGCGCTGGCGGACTGCCGGACAGGAACTGGCGCTCCGCTTGGCGGCGGAGACCGGCGCGGCGGTCGTCTGCCTCTGGCCCTCGGAAGGCCGCGACCCGCAGTGCCCGTACTGCGGCGATCCGGGGAGCAGCGGTCGGCCTGGTTGACCCCGTGGGGGAGCATGCCGGCATGACCCTGCCCGAGTCACCGCCCCCGACCCGGCCCGTGACTCCGGCCCACCCCTCCCGCTGGCTCGTCCTCGTCGCAGTGGCCGTGGGCCTCGGCTGGCTGGTGGTCATGGCCCTGGTGGACCGCCCGGTCGGTCGGGAGTATCCCGCCCTCATCGCGGTGCCGCTCAGCTTCTTTGGCCTGCCGGTGGTGGCATTGGTGGCTGCGCGGCGTCTTTTGTGGCGTGGACCGGTGGCTCTGGTGGTGGCCGATGGCTGCTACCGGATACCAGCCTCTCCGGGGCACGGCTATTTGGTCGTCGGTCAGGTGCTGTTCGCGTCGGCCTGGGCCGGCAGTGCCGTCAACCAGTTGGCGGATCGGATCGGGGCATGGCCCGACAGCCTTTCGGGCCGCCTCCGCCTTGTGGACCTGGGATTCGGCATCCTGGACCAGCTTCCCGCGCTGCTGCTCGGCGTCGTCGTCGGGCTGCTGGTGGTCCTGGTGCTACGGGGGCGTCCCCGGGTGGTCCTCACCCCCGAAGTGCTGACCGTGGTCGAGATTTTCCACACTCGGATCATCCCGTGGGAGGCACTGACGGTCGGCCGGCCGCGGCGCCCGTCCACCCCGTACCAACTGGTGCTGACGGTCGCGCGCCCGGAGTTGGTCACCCGGCGTGGTCTGCGGTGGGGCCGCCCCGGGAACGTCTGGGTCAGCGTCCAGAGGCTGGCGGTCCACCCCTGGTTCCTGGCCGATGTGGTCAGGTACCACGTCGACCAGCCGGCTGCCCGGGCCGGGATCGGCACGGAAGCGGGCTACCGGGACCTGCTCCGGACCCTCGGGGTCACCCGGAACTGACCTGCCGCACCACCACCCCACTGCTCCGCCGGGTGGGACGGGTCCGGGAGCAGAGCGATCCGGACAGCGCGCCCGCCTGCCCGATAGATCTTGGTGGGAACCGGCCCCTCCAGGGGCCCTTCGCCACCAAGATTGCCTGTCCCCGTTCCGCGCCGGTCGGCAGCCGGGGGCCTGAGGTGCGCCGGGGTCAGCGTAGCCGGGGGAGTACCTCGCGCTGGTAGAGGTCGAACAGTCCCTGGAAATGCGGGCCGGTATTGGCCACATAGATCTCGTCGAACCCGGCCTTGGCATATTTGTCGATCATTTCCAGGTGGGCGTCGGCGTCATTTCCGCAGACGAAGGACTTTTTCATCATCTCCGGTTGTACCAGTTGGGCGGCCTGCTCGAAGTGGCGTGGGGAGGGCAGCACCTGGGACAGTTCACCGGGCACCCCGGCGTTGGGCCACTTCTCGTACGCGAGTTGGGCGCCCTCGTCCTCACTGGTGGCGAAGGCGGCCTTGAACCCGGCCTGGCAGGGCTTGTCGCCGCCGCCGTTGGACCGGAACCGCTGGACCAGTTCGGCGTCCGGTCGGGTGCAGACGTACCCGTCACCGATTCGCGCGGCCACGTCGACCGCCTTCGGCCCGAAACCGGAGACGTAGACCGGCGGTGGTGTGTCGGGCCGGGTGTAGATCCGAGCCTGTTCGACGGTGTAGTGCCGCCCGCGGTGGTTGACGAACCCACCGGCCCAGAGCTTCCGCATCACCTCGACGGACTCCTCCAGCATCTCCAGCCGGACGTCGGTGTTCGGCCAGGCATCGCCGAAGATGTGCTCGTTGAGCGCCTCGCCGGAGCCGACGCCGAGCACGAACCGGCCGCCGTGCAGTACGGCGCTGGTCGCGGCGGCCTGCGCGATGACCGCCGGGTGGATCCGGACGGTGGGGCAGGTCACCGCGGTGGTGACCGGCAGCCGGCAGACCTGGCTGAGAGCGCCGATCATCGACCAGACGAAGGCACTCTGGCCCTGTGCGTCCACCCACGGGTGGTAGTGGTCGGAGATCCACAGTGCCTCGAAGCCGGCCCGTTCGGCAGCGCGTGCCTGCTCCAGCAGTTGCGCCGGAGCGTGCTCCTCGCTCGACAGGAAGTACCCGATCCGCATGTCTCCCCCTCGCGCCGTGCGGGTGCCGGTGCGCACCGCAGTGATAACTGCACCCGTACCCCGGCGGTGGCGGGTTATGCCTGTCGTGCCCGGAATTCTATTTTCGGTAATTAAGTAACGGTTCGGTGAATGGGCGAATAGCGGAATCCGACAGGCAAATTTCCGACTGAAGACGGTCCTTCCAATTCCCTGATTTGTCGAGGATGCTTTGGGAGCGCTTCGATAAGCACCAATATCCTCTAGGGGAGGGGAAAGAATGTACGTTCCGGACATCCGACGCGTGGCCACGGTGCTCGCGTCCGCTGCCCTGGCTGCGGGAATGGCGCTGGTCGGCGCCGGTTCCGCCCAGGCGGCCCCGGTCGCCGACGCCGCCGACGGGGCCCAGGTCAGCACTGTCCCGGCCACCACCTCGACCGGCGCCCGTAGCGGTCTCGGCGTCGCCGAGCAGGCGAGCAGCTACTGGACCGCCGAGCGGATGCGCACCGCCCTCTCGGCTGACCTGCTGGTCAAGGGTGCGAAGGCGAAGTCGGACCGGGCTGCCCGGCCGACCGGGGCGGCGCAGTCCGTGGCGCCGGCCGCGCCGACCGTACCCGTCTCGGCGGGGCTGGCCGGCGCGACCGCCGGTGGGCCGACGACGGCGGTCGCCGCCTCCGCGACGGTGGGCAAGGTCTTCTTCTACAACCCGGCCGACGGGAAGAACTACGTCTGTTCCGCGGGTACCGTCAACAGCGGATCCAAGCTGCTGGTGATGAGCGCCGGGCACTGCGTGCACGGTGGCCGGGGTGGCCAGTGGATGCAGAATTGGATTTTCGTCCCGCTCTACAACTACGGCAGTGAGCCGTATGGCCGGTGGTCGGCCAAGTATCTGACCACCTTCACTGCCTGGATCAACGACAGCAACCTCGATCGGGACGTCGCCTGGATCACCATGTGGCCGAATGCCTCGGGTCAGCGGCCGGTCGACGTGCTCGGTGGCAACGGACTCTCGGTCAACTACAGCTACGAGCAGTTCGTGACGATTCTCGCCTACCCGGCCGCGCCGCCGTACGACGGCGGTTGGCAGCAGTACTGCCAGGGCACCACGTTCCGCCCCGGCATCTGGCCCTTCCAGGAGAACAAGATCGCGCTGCGCTGTGGCTTCACCGGGGGTTCCAGCGGCTCGGTCTGGCTGCGCCTCTACAACGATGCCTACGGTTACGTCAACGGCATCATGAGCACGCTCAGCAGTGACGGTACGAACAAGAGTTCCTACTTCGACACCGCGGTGATGGACGCCTACAACTCGGTGGCGAACCGCACCTGAGTCACCCGACCGGGTGGCGCGGCGGCCCCGACCGGGATCTGCGGATCCGGGCGGGGCCGTTCCGCGTCCTATTGGGGGCGGGTCCGTTGGGTGACCCGGTGTGAGAGGAGAGTGCGCAGATGACACGACCGTGGCTGGTGATGCTGGCAGCGGGCGGCGCGGTGGTCCTGGTGGTGCTGGCCGTCGGGGTGCTGGCGGTCCGCCGGTCCGGGCCGGCGGAGGCCCCGGCGCCGGCCGTGCACAGCACCGCCGATCCGGGTACGACCAGCAGCCGGCTACCGGTACCCGACGAGTCCTACTGGACGCCGGAGCGGATGCGCAGTGCCCAGCCGGCGCCGATGCCGACCGACGACTGAGGGCCGGTCAGCGGCCACCCCGGCCGAACATCGAGCGGATCGCGGCGAGCAGGAGCAGCCCGCCGACGACCATCCCGAGCAGACGTACGCCGGGTACGTCGTACCAGCTGATCTCCTCGGCGGCGAGGGGGAGTTCAGGCATCCCCGCACTGTGCCACGGACCCGGGCGCCGGGGCGCGTCCGATGAATAGGAAGGTTTGTTGACTATTTATCGGACGGATGTGACCATGGCAGCACCCGCCGCCACCGGAACGCGGCGGGCAGCACTGGTGATCTGGGGGTTCGGCTGGATGAGCACTTCGACGGGTAACCTGCCCAGCCTGGCGGCGGCCGTTCTGCAACCCGGGTTCGTCGGCACCACACCGCCGCCCTGGGTCTGCCGCTGGCTCGGTGAGGGCCTGACCTCGGTGGTCCTCTTCGCCCGCAACGTCACCGGCCACGACCAGGTCACCCGGCTCACCGCGATGCTCCGCGCCGAGCGTCCCGACGTGCTCGTCGCGATCGACGAGGAGGCCGGCGACGTGACCCGGCTGGAATCGGTGCGCGGCAGCTCCCGCCCCGGCAACCTCGCCCTCGGCGCCATCGACGATCCGGCGCTGACCGAGGAGGTGGCCCACGACCTCGGACGCGAGCTGGCCGCCGCCGGCATCACGCTCAACTACGCCCCCGACGCCGACGTGAACTCCAACCCGGCCAACCCGGTCATCGGGGTGCGCGCCTTCGGGGCCGATCCGCAACTGGTCGCCCGGCACACCGCCGCCTGGGTACGCGGTCTGCAACGCGGCGGGGTGGCCGCGTGCGCCAAGCACTTCCCCGGTCACGGGGACACCCACGTCGACTCGCACCTGGACGTGCCACGGATCGGCGCCAGCCGGGCCGCCCTCGACGCCTGCGAACTGCCCCCGTTCCGGGCCGCCATCGACGCCGGGGTGCAGGCCGTGATGAGCGGCCACCTGCTCGTCCCGGCGCTGGACCCGGACCTGCCGGCCACCCTGAGCCGACGCATCCTGACCGGGCTGCTCCGCACGGAGATGGGCTTCCCGGGCGCGGTGATCACCGACGGCATCGAGATGCGCGCCGTCGCCGACCGGTACGGCCTCGGGGGCGCCGCGGTGCGGGCCCTCGCCGCCGGCGCCGACGCCATCTGCGTCGGTGGCGGGTACGCCGACGAGGCGACCGCCACCCTGCTGCGCGACGCCATCGTCGCCGCCGTCATCAACGGGGAACTGGCCGAGGAACGGCTGGTCGAGGCCGCGAAACGGGTCAGCCAACTGGCTGCCTGGACGGTGGCGGCCCGGGCCGACCGGTCCACTGCGGCAGCGGGCCCGGACGGCTCCCCGGTGGGGCTGGCCGCCGCCCGCCGGGCGGTACGCCTCACCGTCGCCCCCGGACCGGACGCGCCGCTGCCACTGACCGGCCCGGTGCACGTGGTGGAGTTCGAGCCGGCCCGCAACATCGCGATCGGTCCGGAGACCCCGTGGGGGGTCGCCGCCCCGCTGGCCGACCTGCTCCCGGGTACCACGACGGTCCGGGTCGGACCGGACGCGCCCGCCACCGACCTGTGCGGTCCCGCCGCCGGCCGGCCCCTCATCCTGGTGGTGCGGGACCTGCACCGGCACGCCTGGATGCGCGCGGCGGTCGACGCCGCCCTGGCCGACCGGCCCGACGCGGTCGTGGTGGAGCTGGGCGTACCGGCGACGGTGACCGGTCAGGTGCACCTGGCCACCTACGGTGCCAGCCGGGTCGGTGCCCGGGCCGCCGTCGAGGTGCTCACCGGCGCCCGCTGACGGGCCGGTGCTGGCCGGCGCCGGTCGACCGGCGCCGGCCTCAGCCGGTGGTCAGATCGGCGTACTCGGGGTGCCGGGCGATGAACGCGGCGATGAACGGGCAGCGGGCGATCACCCGGCCGCCCCGGGCCTGGACCTGGTCCAGCGCACCCCGGGCCAGCGTCCCGCCGATCCCCATGTCCCGGAATCCGGGGCTGACCTCGGTGTGGGTGAAGATGATGGTTTCGCCGCGCAGCTGGTAGGCCGCGAAGCCGGCCAGGCTGTCGTCGACCAGGATCTCGAACCGACGGCGCGCCGGATTGTCCTCGACGAGGGTGTTCACCCCGTCATTGTGGCGGGTCAACGCGGGCTCCGGGGGACAACCCCGGTGCCGGCGTCGATGAGCCGGTCCACCGCGTCGAGCAGGGCGTCCACCTCTTCGGCGGTGTTGTAGTGGTAGATGCTGGCCCGGACCCCGCCGCCGGTCTCCCGCAGACCCATGGTGGCGAAGTACTCGTAGGCGTAGTAGTCACCCGAGGAGACGCAGATCCCCCGCTCGCCCAGCGCCGTGGCGACGTCGGCCGGGTGCCAACCGTCGACCCGGAACGACACCGTCGGGCAGCGCCGCTGCGGTGCGCCGAAGACGGTCACCTGCGGCCGGGCGGTGAGCCCGGTCAGCAGCCGGTCCAGCAGCTCCGCCCCGTACGCCTGCGCGGCGGCGAGACTGTGCAGCAACCGGCTCCGGCGGCTGCCGGTGCCGTCCCCGGCCAGCCCGGCGAGATGGTCCACCGCCGCCCGGATCCCGGCGAGCATCGGGAAGCTCGGCGTACCCGCCTCGAAGCGCTGCGGCACGGTGTCCGGGGCGGGCATCAGCTTTGCCGGCCGCAGCGGTTCCCAGCGGGCCGGGTCGGCGACCATCGCGGCCAGGTGCGGGCCGGACCATTTGTAGGCGCTGGTGACCAGGAAGTCGGCGCCCAGCGCCGCCATGTCGGTCGGCAGGTGCGGGACGGCGTGTACCCCGTCCACGCAGACCAGGGCTCCGGCGGCGTGTGCGGCCCGGGCGATCGCCGCGACATCCGGGACGGTGCCGATCGCGTTGCTCGCCCCGGTCACCGCCACCAGTCGGGTCCGCTCGCCGAGCAGTTCGGCGTACTGGTCGACGGGCAGCTCACCGGTCACCCGGTCGAACTCCGCCCAGCGCACCGTCGCCCCGGCCGCCTGGGCGGCCTGCACCCACGGCCGGACGTTCGCGTCGTGGTCCAGCCGGGAGACCACCACCTCGTCACCGGGGCGCCACGCCGCGCCCAGCACGCCCGCCAGTTGGTAGGTCAGGGCGGTGGCGCTCGGCCCCAGAACCACCCCGTCCGGGTCGCCACCGACCAGGTCGGCGACCGCCGCCCGGGCCTCGGCGAGCAGGTGCAGGGACCGCCGGCCCGGCTCGTTCGCCTCGGTCCGGTTGGCGATCGGCGTGGTCATGGCGGCGGTAACCGCCTCGGCCACGGTGGCGGCGGTCTGGGTTCCGCCCGCGCCGTCGAAGTGGGTGAAGCCCTCGGCGAGGGCGGGGTAGGCGGCCCGGATCCGGGCGATGTCCAGCGACATGCCGGCCACCCTAACGCCCGCCCCCGCCGGGTCCGTGCCGGTGCGCCCGCCACCCGGTGGCGGGGAGGCCGGGCGCGGCTCTCGTACCCTTGGTGGGGTGACGAACCGACGCATCCCCTCCTTGACCCCCGCCCGTCGTGCCGCCGGACTCCTGGCTGGCCTGGCCCTCGGCGCCGCCGTGCTCGCCGGTTGCAGTTCCGAGGGCGCCTCCACCGACTGCGGCCTGGACGCCTGCACCGTCACCTTCGACCGGGGGGTCGAGGCGAAGGCCTCGATCCTCGGCGTGGACGCCAAGCTGGTCAGCGCCCAGGGCGACCAGGTGACCATCGAGGTCGCCGGTGAGCAGGTCACCCTCACCACCGGTCAGCAGGCGACCGAGGTGGGCGGCCTCTTCGTGACCCTGGACAGCGCCACCGACACCCAGGTCAAGGTGCGTATCTCGCGTAACCAGAACGGCTGAGCCGGGCGGGTGGGCGGTGGCCCACGTTTGGAAATCTTCGCAACCGGTGATTGTGGCGCCATGTCGCTCACCAGAAACGCCGAAGCCACCGCCTCCCGCACCGCCCACAGCAGATCCCTGGAGCTGCTCGCCCGGGCCGGGCTCATCGGATACGGAATCGTCCACCTTCTTTTCGCCTGGCTCGCCCTCCAGATCGCCTTCGGCCGCTCCGCCGAGGACGGGGACCAGTCCGGCGCCCTGCAGGCCCTCGCGGCCCAGCCGATGGGGAAGTTCCTCGTCGTCGCGATCGCGGTCGGCCTGCTCGCCATGGCCATCTGGCAGGCCCTCGAAGCGGCCGTCGGGCACCGCGCGGACAGCGGCGGTGAACGGGTCGTCGAGCGGATCGCCTCCGTCGGCCGGGCCGTCGTCTACCTCTACTTCGCCTGGACCGCCTGGAAGGTCTTCTCCACCGCCGGCTCGTCCACCGCGGACAAGCAGGAGGCACTCACCGGCAGGCTGATGGAGTCGGCCGGCGGCCGGTGGCTGGTCGGCCTGGCCGGTCTGGTGCTCGCCGCGATCGGGGTGGGTCTGGTCATCTACGGCCTGGTCAAGCGCTTCGAGAAGCACCTGAAGACCGGTGAGATGAGCCCGCGGACCCGCCAGCTCAGCCGGCGGCTGGGCATCGCCGGCTACGTGGCCAAGGGAGCCGCGTACACCATCGCCGGCCTGCTGATCATCATGGCCGCGGTCAACTACGACCCGGACCAGGCCCGAGGGCTGGATGCCGCACTGCGTACCCTGCGTGACCAGTCGTACGGCACGCTGCTGCTCACCCTGATGGCGCTCGGCATCGCCGCCTACGGCGCGTTCTGCTTCGTCCAGTCCCGCTACCGCAAGGTCTGACTGGCCGGATCGGGCGACACCGGGCACCATAGGGCCTTTGCCCCGGCCGGTCTCCACCGCACACCGGTGGGGACCGGCCGGGGATGTCCCGGCCGCCTGCGAAGGGGGACGCACTGGTGCAGACCTATCTCGGCACGATCGCCGCGACGCTCGCCGCCGCGGCGATCGCGCTTGTCGTGGTGGAGGTGGCCCACCGGGTCATCCGCCGCCTCGGCCGGCACTCCCTGCTCCTGACCGAGCTCTCCGAGCACTCGCACCGGCCGTTCCGGGTCGCCGCCACCGTGCTCGCCGTGCAGTTCGCCGTCCGGTTCAGCACCGGGTACGCGGTGGGCGAGCCGTGGCGCCGGGTGCTGCTGCACGGGCTCGTGCTCGCGGTGATCGCGGCGACCGCCTGGTTCGTCGCGTCCCTGCTGGTGGTGACCGAGGACACCGCGCTGGCCCGGTTCCGGACGGACGTACCGGACAATCGGCACGCCCGACGCATCCGTACCCAGGTGGTGATGGTGCGGCGGGTGACCATCGCGGTCATCGTGATCCTCGCCGGGGGCGTGATGCTGATGACCTTCCCGGCGGTCCGGGGCGTCGGGGCGAGCGTGCTCGCCTCGGCCGGGGTGATCGGTGTGGTCGCCGCGCTCGCCGCGCAGAGCCTGCTCGGCAACGTCTTCGCCGGCCTCCAGCTCGCCTTCAGCGACGCGGTACGCCTCGACGACGTGGTGGTCGTCGAGGGGGAGTGGGGCCGGATCGAGGAGCTGACCCTCAGTTACGTGGTGGTGCAGATCTGGGACGACCGGCGGCTGATCCTCCCCACCTCCTACTTCACCAGCAAGCCCTTCCAGAACTGGACCCGTACCCAGGCCGCCGTGCTCGGTACCGCCGAGTTCGACGTGGACTGGGCGGTACCGGTGCAGTCCATGCGGGAGGAACTGCGCCGGCTGGTCGAAGGGACCGACCTCTGGGACGGCCGGGTCTGCGTGCTCCAGGTGACCGACGCGGTGGGGGGCATGGTCCGGGTACGCGCGCTGGTGAGCGCCGCGGACGCGCCGCGCCTGTGGGACCTGCGCTGCCTGGTCCGCGAGCACCTGGTGGGTTGGCTGCGCGACCAGCGGCCGACCGCACTGCCGCGGCTGCGGACCGAGGTGGGCGACGCCTCCGCCGCACTGGTCTGGCAGACTGCCCCGGCTCGTCGCCCGAACCGGGGCCGTTCCGAGACCGGCCGTGCCGACGGGCCCGCCACTGCGGTCGACGGCGCCACCGACACCCCCGTCCCCGACGACGCCCGGCTCTTCGGCGGCAGCCACGACGGCGACGCCCGGGGTGGGGCCTTCGTCGGACCGGACGAGCCCGTCGAGGCAAACCGCTGAACCGGTAAGGAAGGGCCCCTTCTTATCGCATTCTGTAGAGGAAGGGGCCCTTCCTAACTCCGACGCCGGTGGCGGCCGACCGCCTCCGGCGCGCGACGCGGCGCGGTCCGACGGACTGATCCCTCCGCACAGGATTGGCCGGTGACGACTCCGGGCATACAGCGCGGTGGTGAAGAAAGGAGGACAGCATGGCTGACGTAGCGAGTCGCGGCACGTCCCGGCCCGGTGGTGAGGCGTCGACCGCCGAGCTGGTGCAGCGCGCCACCGAGCAGGTCACGCGACTCATCCGGGACGAGCTGGCCCTGGCCCGGGCGGAGCTGACCGAGAAGGGTCGGCACGCCGGCAAGGGGGTCGGTCTCTTCGGCGGTGGTGGTGCCCTCGCCCTCTACGGGCTCGGCGTGCTGATCGCGGCGGTCGTGCTGCTGCTGGCGTCGGTGATGCCGGCGTGGGTGGCCGCGTTGATCGTCGCGGTGGCGCTCTTCGCGGTCGCCGGGGTGCTCGCCCTCGCCGGCAAGAAGCAGGTCAGCCAGGCGGTCCCGCCGATGCCCAAGGAGACGGTACGCAGCGTCCGGGCGGACGTGGACACCGTGACCGCTGCGGTCCGGGACCGGGGGCGGTCATGACCGGCAACGGCCACGGCGGCGGTGACCCGGAGGCGTTGCGGGCGGAGATCCGGCGTACCCGGATGGAACTCGGTGAGACGGTCGAGGCACTGGCCGCCAAGGCGGACGTCAGGGCCCGGCTGAAGGACTCGGCCGACCAGGCGAAGGGGCGCATGCGGGAGCAGGCCGCGCAGACCCGGGAGCGGGTCCGGGAACAGGCGGTACGACTGCGCGGGCAGGCTGCGGCGGTACGTGCCTCCGGACCCCGCTCGGGTACCACGGTCCGCCGTGGTCCGCTGCCGTTCGCGGTGCTGGTGGCCGGTGCGGTGGCGGTCGTGGTGGTGCTGGTGGTGCGAGGGAGGCGGAGCAGGTGAGCAGGGGAGTCAGCCACGCGGCGTACAAGCCGGTCGGCGTGCTGCTGGGGCTGGCCGCCGGTGCGGTGGCCGGCACGGTGTTCCGGCAGGTCTGGAAGGTGACCGCCGGTGACGGCGAGGCGCCGAGCGCGACCGACGAGGACCGTGGCTGGGGCGAGATCCTTGCCGCGGCGGCGCTACAGGGCGCGATCTTCGCGGTGGTCCGGGCTGCTGTGGACCGGGGCGGGGCGGTCGGCGTCCGCCGGTTGACCGGCCGCTGGCCCCGTTGAGCGGTTCCCGGCCGACGCCCGTCGACAGCTTCACCGGACCCCTCCGTCACCGGTGGCGGAGGGGTCTGGCGTGCGCGGCTTATACCGGGTGGCGGGGGTCCGCACCATTAGCCGTCCGCACAGCCACGGGTACGGAGAACGGGCCGGTTCATGATCTGAGGCGGGATGAACCCGTGCGTTCTCGGGTCTCATGTCGGAGAATTTCGTCGGGTAGGCTGTGCGAAGTTTTTGCGTACGTGGTTTGCTGTTCCACGCTGTTGAGAGACGGCGTGGGTTGAGAAGTCTCCTCCATGGGGGCAGCCTCAGGCACCGCTGCTCGAAAACGGCCAACCGGCCGCACGGCGTGCTCGGCCGCCAGTTTTAGAAGGAGATACACATGGCGCAGGGAACCGTGAAGTGGTTCAACGCAGACAAGGGCTTCGGCTTCATCACCGTCGACGGCGGGGGTGCTGACGTGTTCGTCCACTTCTCGGCGATCCAGACCAGCGGCTACCGCACGCTGGAGGAGAACCAGCGGGTGGAGTTCGAGATCGCTCAGGGCCAGAAGGGCCCGCAGGCTGAGCAGGTCCGCCCCATCTGAGCAGACAGCACCACGTAACAACAAGCAGCACGACAGAGCCCCGGGCCGGATGGTCCGGGGCTCTGTCGCATACCCGTCACCCGGCCGGTGCCTGGCGCCGTCGTGTACCCGTCACCCGGCCGGTGCCTGGCGCCGGGTCAGCGGCGCCGGGCGGCCAACGCCCGCCAGAGCACCAGCAGTCCGGTCAGGAGCACCACCGGCCCGACCACCACCCCGATCCGGTCGCCGGTCATCAGGCTGCCCGGCACGTAGCCGAGCCCCTGCACCGTCCAGAGCGCGCCGACCACCACGGCCAGCAGGCCGGCGGTCAGCGGCAGCCAGCTCCGGACCGGGCCGCTCTGCGGGTCCGTCCCGCCCCGGGTCACCACCGGTCGTGCACCTGCGGCCGGACCAGGTCGTCGTACCCGACGGCCCGACCGAGCCGGGAAAAGCTGCGTTCTTCCACGGTGGGAGCCTAGTCGCCCCGTTGCTCGGGACCGGATACGCCACTACGGTGGATGCAAAACGTACGTACGGTTTTTAAAGGAGGGGTTCGTGATGTGGGAACCCGACACCTACCTGCGCTACGCCGAGGAGCGTTCCAGGCCCTTCCACGACCTGCTGGCCCGCGTTCCGGCGCGCCACCCCCGGGCCGTGGTGGACCTCGGCTGCGGCCCCGGCCACCTCACCGTTGCCCTGCGGGAACGCTGGCCGGACGCCCGCATCGCCGGTCTCGACACGTCCCCGGAGATGATCGACCGGGCCCGCACCCTGCCCGGGGACGTCGAGTTCACCCTCGGCGACGTCCGGACCTGGCGGCCCGGACCCGAGGTGGACGTGGTGGTGACCAACGCGGTTCTGCAGTGGGTCCCCGGGCACACCGACCTGCTCCGCCGCTGGGCGGCCGACCTGCCGGCCGGGGCGTGGCTGGCCGTGCAGGTGCCGCAGAACTTCGACGCCCCGTCGCACCGGGCGATCCGTCAGGTCGCCGCCGACGGGCCGTGGCGCGACGACCTGTCCGGCGTGCTGCGCCATGATCCCGTGTCCGACGCCACGGGGTACGCTCTCCTGCTGACCGGCGCCGGATGCGCCGTCGATGCCTGGGAGACTACCTACGTGCACCTGCTGCCGGCTCCCGCCACCGCCGACCATCCGGTGCTGAGCTGGCTGGAAGGAACCGGACTGCGGCCGGTCCGGGCCGCGCTCGGTGCGGACGACGGCCGCTGGGCCGCCTTCCGTGCCGTGCTGGCCGACCGGCTCGCCGAGGCGTACCCGGTCCAGGACGGTCAGGTGTACTTCCCGTTCCGTCGTGTCTTCGTCGTGGCCCGTACCAGGGCCTGCCCGTAGGGAGTGTTTCGTGACCGACCTGTCCACCTTCATCGCCGGTCTGCCCAAGGTGGAGCTGCACGTGCACCACGTCGGCTCGGCCTCGCCACGCATCGTGGCCGAGCTGGCCGCCCGGCACGAGGGGCGGACGCCGGTACCGGCGGATCCCGAAAAGCTCGGCGACTACTTCGCCTTCACCGACTTCGCCCACTTTATCGAGGTCTATCTCAGCGTCGTGGACCTGATCCGGGACCCGACCGACGTCTGGATCCTCACCCACGAGGTGGCCCGCGAACTGGCCCGCCAGCAGGTCCGGTACGCCGAGCTGACCGTCACCCCGTACTCGCACGTGCGCCGGGGCATCCCGGCCCCGGCGTTCTGCGAGGCGATCGAGGACGCCCGCCGCCGGGCCGAGGCCGACTTCGGCATCGCGCTGCGCTGGTGCTTCGACATCCCCGGCGAGGCCGGTCTGCCGGCTGCCGAGGAGACGCTGCGGATCGCTCTGGAGGAACGCCCGGACGGTCTGATCAGCTTCGGGCTGGGCGGTCCGGAGATCGGGGTACCCCGGCCGCAGTTCAAGCCGTACTTCGACCAGGCCCGGGCGGCCGGTCTGCGGTCGGTGCCGCACGCCGGGGAGACCACCGGCCCGGAGACCATCTGGGACGCGCTGCGCGACCTGGGCGCGGAGCGGATCGGGCACGGCATCTCCGCCGTCGACGACCCCGAACTGCTGACCTACCTGGCCGAGCGGCAGATCACCCTGGAGGTCTGCCCGACCTCCAACGTGCGGACCCGCGCGGTACCGGACCTCGCGGCGCACCCGCTGCGCCGGCTGGCCGACGCCGGAGTGGTGGTCACCATCAACTCCGACGACCCGCCGATGTTCGGCACCACCCTCGACGACGAGTACGCGGTGGCGGCCCGACTGCTCGACTGTGGGGCCGACGGGCTGGCCGACCTGGCCCGGCAGGCGGCCCGGTCGTCGTTCCTGCCCCGGGCGGAGGCCGAGCGGATCTGCGCCGAGATCACCGACTACCAGACCCGCTCGTTCGGCTGAGCCGGCGCGGGCGGCGTACCTGGTGCGCGCGGCGGGGGAGGTGTGGGGGACCGACCGCCGCCGCGCGCATGCTCCGCCGGCCGATGGAGTACCACGAGGTGCTGGCCTTCGGCGGAGCTGGCAGGTTCCGCAGGGGATGCTGCCAGCGGCCGACGGCGGTGCGGAATGGTTAAGGCAGACCTAAGGCAGACTTACGGAGATCCAGGAAACTCTCACGTTGCGTGCGGTGCCCGGCACGTGCGGTGCTCAGTCGCCGGAGGATCTCGGCCGGGACCAGCGCCGGGAGACGGTGTCCCGCTCCCGGGCCATCCGGCCGACCAGCCCGAACCGGCTGACCTGACGCGGGGTGGCCTCCGGGTCGGCCAGCAGCATCACCACGCTGGCCCCGCCCAGCCGGGCCCGGTCGATGCTCACCGAGCCGTTGGCCTGCAACGCCACCCGCTTGGCGATGTCCAACCCGAGGCCGGTCGACCCCTGGTCGCTGGTGCCCCGGCGCAGCGCCCGGTCCGGGTCGACGATGCCGGGCCCCGCGTCGTCGACCCGGATCGCCACGTACCCGTCCCGCCGGGAGACGGCCACCTCGAACGCGGTGCCCTGCGGGGTGTACCGGAACACGTTGCCGAGCACGGCGTCGAGCGCGGCGGCCAGCTCGGCCCGGGGTACCGGCACCGGGATCCGTAGCTGCGCCCCGAGCACGTGGTAGGGCCGGTTCTGGTCGCCGGCCAGGGCGGCCCAGAACACCATCCGGTCCCGGACCACCTCGCTGGCGTCGCAGGTGCTCGGGCCGGTCTCCTGGGCGACCGTCTTGCGGGCCGTCTTGATCAGGACGTCGACCTCGCCCTCCAGGGTGACGATGGCCTGCCGGATCCGGCGGATGGTCCGCCGCCGGTCCAGTTCCGCCTCGCTGAACGATCCCACGCTGGTGTCGTCGGACTCCAGCGCCTCGGCGTCCAGGCGCAGCACGGTGAGCGGGGTGCGCAGCCGGTGGGACAGGTCGGCGACCAGTTCCCGCTCGTCGGTGCGGAAGGTGACCAACCGGTCCGCCATCCGGTTGAAGGCGTACCCGGCCTCGGCCAGTTCCCGGGGGCCGGTGGGCTCGATGCGGACCCCGAGGTCGCCGTTGCCCACCGCGAGCGCGGCCCGGACCAGCGTGCGGGCCGAGCCGACCGCCCGGGCCGCGAGCCGGTCCACCACGATCACCGTGGCCACCACCAGGCTGAGCGCCACCAGGGCGAGCAGCGCCCAGGTGCTGCCGTTGCCCCGGGTGAGTACCGCGTCCGGGATGAAGACCTCCACCACCGCCACCCGGTCGCCGAGCACCACCGGCTCCAGCCGGGACACCCCGCCAGGTACCTCGGTGACCAGCGTGCGGCGGTCGGTGCCGGCCCGGGCCAGGTCCGCGCCGGCCGCCCGGCCCGTGGTGGGGGTACCCAGTCCGTGGACGACCGGCCGGGTCGCCGGGGCCCCGCCGGTCGCCTCGACCGCCCGGGCCACCACCGCCGGGTCGGTGTCCACCGCCAGCGCCCCGGTGACCAGCGCGCTGCGCCGGGCCGCGTCGGCGACCGCCTCCTCCCGGTGCTCCTGGGCGAGGGTGATGCCGAGCGGGATCAGGAAGGTCAGCGCGACGATGGTGGTCATGCCGGCGGCGAGGTAGGCCAGGGCCCGCCTCAGTCCGGGGCCACCAGCCGGAAGCCCACCCCCCGCACGGTGCGCAGGTAGCGCGGCTTCGCCGCGGACTCGCCCAGCTTGCGGCGCAGCCAGTACAGATGAACGTCGATTGTCTGGTCCTCGCCGACCGATGGCTGCCGCCATACCTCCTCCAACAGTTCCCGGCGGGACACTACCCGGCCCGGTCGGGCGGCCAGGTAGGCCAGCACGTCGAACTCCTTGCGGGTCAGTGCGAGGGGCACCCCGTCGAGCTGGGCGCTGCGCTCGCCGACATCCACCCGCAGCCCGCCCACCGTGTGCACGGCCGGGGTCACCGTCCGGCTGGCCCGCCCGGCGCGCCGCAGCACCGAGGTGATCCGGGCCTCCAGGTGGGCGCCGGTGAACGGTTTGACCATGTAGTCGTCGGCCCCGGCCCGCAGCAGCCGCACGATCGCCTGCTCGTCGTCCCGCGCGGTGGCGATGATGATGGGCACGTCGGTGATGCCCCGCAGCATCCGCAGCGCGTCCGCCCCGTCCAGGTCGGGCAGCCCCAGGTCGAGCACCACCAGGTCGGGCGTCTCCGCGGCGACCCGGCGCAGCGCGTCCAGCGCCGTACCGACCGCGTGTACGGCGTGCCCACGGTCGGCCAGGGACCGCAGCATCGCGCCGCGTACGACGTGGTCGTCTTCCACCAGGAGCACGGTTGCCACGGGAGAACGGTACTGCCCGTGGCAAGCCGGTCGCGCTACGCCTGGCCGGCATCCACCGAAGTCAGAGACCTTGTACCCTTCCGCCGTGTCCGCGTTCGCATCCACCACCCTCCGTCGTGCGGCGGGCTCCCGTTGGCTGGTGCCAGTGCTGGCGGCCATCCTGCTGGGCCAGCTGGCGGTGGCCATGCTCACCGCAGCCCGGGAGCAGTCCCCCACGGTCGACGAACCGGTCTACATCGGCACGGCGGCGGTGTACCTGACCCGGCACAGCATCCAGCTCAACCCGGAACATCCGCCGCTGGCGAAGCTGCTCGTCGCCGCCGCGCTGGCCCCCGCCGACGTACGCCTAGACCCGGACTACGACGAGGGGCAGTGGCGCATCGGTAACCGGGTGCTCTACGGCGAAACCAACGACGCCGACCGGATACTCTTCCTCGCCCGGCTGCCGACGATCCTGCTCACCCTGCTCTTCGGCCTGGTGGTCTACGCCTTCGGCCGGGACCTCGGCACCCGGTGGGGCGGGCTGCTGGCCCTCACCCTGTACGCGTTCTCCCCGGACGTGATCGCCCACGGCTCGCTGGCGACGAACGACGTGCCGCTCGCCGGGTTCCTGCTGACCACGCTCTGGCTGCTCTGGCGGGCCCGGGCCCGGTGGTGGCCGTGGCTGCCGCTGGCCGGCCTGGCCTTCGGCTGCGCGATGGCCACCAAGATGACCGCCCTGCCGGTGCTTCCGGTGGTCCTGCTGCTGGCCGGGTGGTCCGGGTGGCAGGCCCGCCGGTCCGGCTCCGGGGGGTCCTCGTCGCCCGGGCCGACCGGTCGCCGGTCCAGGTTCCTGGCCGGTCTCGCCGCTGCCGGGCTGGTCGGGCTGCTCGGCACCATCGTCGTCTGGATCACCTACCTGATCGTCGACCCGCGGCTACGGTTCACCCACCCGGCGGAGATCCCCCATCCGGACGGGTTGACCGGTCTGCTGGTGCGGCTGCTGCCGCTGCCGGAGGCGTACCGGAGCGGTCTCGCCGTGCAGCTCTCCTTCGAACAGCAGGACTTTCCGACGTATCTCTTCGGCGAGCTGCATCCCGGCACCCCGTGGTACTACCTTCCGGCTGCTGTGCTGGTGAAGACCCCGTTGGGCATGCTGGCTCTCTGGCTCGCCGGTGCGAGCTGCCTGCTGGCTGTCCGGCGGTTCCGGTCGGCGGCGGCGTACCTGCTGCTGCCGGCGGTGGTGCTCCTCGGCGTGGCGATGGCGGGCTCGCGGAGTTTCGGGGTCCGGTACGTCATCTGGCTGCCGTTGCTGCTCGGCGTCGCCGCCGCCGGGCTGCTCGCGTACCGTCGCCGGTGGGTGCCGGTGCTCGTCTGGGCGGTGGCCGCCTTCGTCGCGGTCAGTTCGGTACGGGCCTTTCCCTACTATCTGCCGTATTCGAACGAGGCGTTTGGTGGGCCAGCGGAGACCCACCGGTACCTCAACGACTCGAACGTCGACTGGGGGCAGGATCTCCGCCGGCTCGGTGAGTACCTGGCGCGGCATCCGACGGACGAGCAGGTCTGGCTGCTCTACAAGGGCCGGGGCAGCCCGGCTTACTACGGCATCGACGCGGCGGACCCGACGAAGGTCCCGCCGGAACAGGTGCGCGGGTTGCTCGCGGTCTCCGAGATGCGGATCTCCCTCTCCCCGGACGGGCACGCCGCGCTGGTCGCCGGGCGGGAGCCGATCACGGTCATCGGTCACACCATCCGGATCTACCGGATCCCGTGATGCCGGCGGGACGGCGTGGCGGAAGTCCGCGACGTCGCCGATGCCGCGACCGCGGTGACCGATAGCATTTCCTGGTCCCGAGATCGGGCCCTGTCCTTTTCGTCTGGTTTGAGGAGTAGTCGTGTCAGCACCCGGTAACCCTGTCGTGGCCGAGCCCGTCGTGGTCGCGGCCGGTACGACGGCGGCCGACGCGGTGGCGGCGGCCGGTCTGCCGACCAGTGGCCCCAAGGCCGTCGTGGTGGTCCGTGACCCGGAGGGGCAGCTCCGCGACCTGGACTGGGCCCCGGACGTGGAGACCGCCGTCGAGCCGGTCCCGCTGGACTCCCCGGACGGGTTGAACGTGCTGCGGCACTCCACCGCGCACGTGCTCGCCCAGGCCGTGCAGGACGTCTTCCCCGAGGCCAAGCTCGGCATCGGCCCGCCGATCACCAACGGCTTCTACTACGACTTCGACGTCGACAAGCCCTTCCAGCCGGACGACCTGGCCAAGCTCGAAAAGCGGATGCAGGAGATCATCAAGTCCGGGCAGCGGTTCCGGCGGCGGCGCTTCGACAGCCTGGCCGAGGCGAAGGCCGAACTGGCCGACGAGCCGTACAAGCTGGAACTGGTCGACGTCAAGGGCGAGGGGTTCGACGCCGGTGAGGTGATGGAGGTGGGCGGCGGTGAGTTGACCATCTACGACAACATCGCCGCCGGTGAGGACAAGGTCTGCTGGTCCGACCTGTGCCGGGGCCCGCACCTGCCCCACACCCGCCTGATCGGCGCGTTCAAGCTGATGCGGTCGGCCGCCGCGTACTGGCGGGGCTCCGAGAAGAATCCCCAGCTCCAGCGGGTGTACGGCACCGCCTGGCCGACCCGGGACGCGCTCAAGGCGTACCTGAAGCTACTGGAGGAGGCGGCCCGCCGCGACCACCGCAAGCTCGGTGCGGACCTCGACCTGTTCAGCTTCCCCGACGAGATCGGCTCCGGGCTGGCGGTCTTCCACCCCAAGGGCGGGATCATCCGCCGGGAGCTGGAGAACTACTCCCGGATCAAGCACGAGCAGGCCGGGTACGAGTTCGTCAACACCCCGCACATCACCAAGGCCAAGCTCTTCGAGACCTCCGGCCACCTGCCGTACTACGCGGACACCATGTTCCCGCCGATGCAGCTCGAAGGCGCCGAGTACTTCCTCAAGGCCATGAACTGCCCGATGCACAACCTGATCTTCAAGGGGCGCGGGCGGTCGTACCGGGAACTGCCGCTGCGGTTCTTCGAGTTCGGCACCGTCTACCGGTACGAGAAGTCGGGCGTGGTGCACGGGCTGACCCGGGTACGGGGCCTGACCCAGGATGACTCACACATCTACTGCACGCGGGAGCAGATGCCCGGTGAGCTGACCACGCTGCTCACCTTCGTGCTCGACCTGCTGCGCGACTACGGTCTCGACGACTTCTACCTGGAGCTGTCGACCCGGGACGACTCGCCCAAGTTCATCGGGTCGGACGAGGACTGGGCCGAGGCCACCGAGGCGCTGCGGACCGCCGCCGAGGCGTCCGGACTGGATCTGGTGCCGGACCCGGGCGGTGCGGCCTTCTACGGCCCGAAGATCTCGGTCCAGGCCCGGGACGCCATCGGCCGGACCTGGCAGATGTCCACCATCCAGGTGGACTTCAACCAGCCGGCCCGGTTCGGGCTGGAGTACCAGGCCGCCGACGGTACCCGGCAGCAGCCGGTCATGATCCACCGGGCGCTCTTCGGCTCGATCGAGCGTTTCTTCGGGGTGCTCACCGAGCACTACGCCGGGGCGTTCCCGGCCTGGCTGGCGCCGGTGCAGGTGGTGGGCATCCCGATCCGCGAGGACCACGCGCCCTACCTCGCCGAGTTCGTCGCCACCCTGCGCGAGCAGGGCATCCGGGCCGAGGTGGACGCCGGGGACGACCGGATGCAGAAGAAGATCCGGACCGCCCAGCAGCAGAAGATCCCCTTCATGGTGCTGGCCGGGGACGACGACGTGGCCGCCGGTACGGTCTCGTTCCGCTACCGGGACGGCTCGCAGCGCAACGGCGTACCGCTGGCCGAGGCGGTCGCGCACGTGGTCGAGGTGGTCCGCTCCCGGACCAACGCCGGCCCCTCCGCCGCCTGAGGTGTAAGGAAGGGCCCCCTGTTATCGCTTTTGGCATAGCAGGGGGCCCTTGTTAACGCGCTGCTGGTTCGGGCGGTACGTCAGATGCCGCAGCTCGGGGCGGACCAGGACTGGCTCGAGGTGTTGCCCAGGTGGGTGTGGTCGTTGTGGCCGGGGTAGCCGGGGCCGAGGATGTTGCTGAAGCCGTGGTTGCGGGCCTGCTGGGCCAGGCGGCACAGGGACGGCGACCCGACCAGGTCCACCCCGTCGCCGTAGAGGTGCCGGCTGTTCGATGCGCCGCCCACCGCGCTGTTGCAGGAGTAGCTGCGGAAGCCGCTGCTGATGTAGAGCGGCACGTCACCGAGGGCGTGCCGCATCGCCTGGAGCTTCCACATCGACACCAGCGCGTTGAATCTCGCGGTGCTGGCCGAGACCGCGCCGCCGGACCAGTCGGAGTTGCACCGGTTCCACTCGGCGTAGGTGAAGTTGACCGGGGTGCAGTCGTCGTCCTGCAACGCGTAGAGCTTGCTGAAGGTCTGCGGTCCGGCGATCCCGTCGGCGGAGAGGCCGTACGCCTGCTGGAAGCGGATCAGCGCGGACCGGGTGGCCGGGCCGAACGCGCCGTCGATGGCGATCCGGGCGCCGTATCCGGGGTAGCCGGAGATGCGGATCTGGAGCTGGCGGACGTCCTCGCCGCTCATCCCGGAGGAGAGGGTTCGTCCCCAGGTGTAGCAGGCGTCAGCGTGGGCGGCACCGCCCGTCGCGACCAGGCCGACGAGGGTGGTGGTGGCGGCCAGTACGCAGGCGGCGAGTAGCCGACCGAGTCGTCGGAACACGTTTTCCTCCAGGGTCATGATCGGGAGATGGAGGAAGTTTCCAGTATCGATGTTACATCCGTCAATATTTGACATTGAGGTTTACCGATTGTTTACCAACCGCGGCCGGATGCGTCGCTGGGTGGGACTAGTGGCACCGGAGGCCGGAAACCGTAGGATCGGCGGTGTGACTGGGGCGGAGCGGCACGCGGACGGCGGCATCACCAACGGCAGCATGGCGGACGGACTGGACCGGCTCTGGACGCCGCACCGGATGACCTACATCTCCGGCGAGGACCGCCCCGCCGAGGGGTACGAGCAGCCGAGTGGCTGCCCGTTCTGCCGGGCCCCCGGACTCGCCCCCGACGACAGCCTGATCGTGGCCCGGGGCGAGCACGTCTTCGTCGTCCTCAACCTCTACCCGTACAACCCAGGCCACCTGCTGGTCTGTCCGTACCGGCACGTCGCCGACTACACCGACCTGGACGTGGCCGAAACCGCCGAACTGGGCGCCGCCACGCAGGCCGCGATGCGGGTGATCCGTCAGGTGAGCAACGCCCACGGCTTCAACCTGGGGATGAACCAGGGTGGGGTGGCCGGTGCCGGCATCGCCGCCCACCTGCACCAGCACGTGGTACCCCGCTGGGGCGGCGACGCCAACTTCATGCCGGTGATCGGTCAGACCAAGGTGCTGCCGCAACTGCTCGCCGACACCCGCGACCTGCTCTCCGCCGCCTGGCCGCACTAGCACTAGCACTAGCAGGCCCGGCCCGGCCCGGCCCGGCCCGGGGCCCGGGGCCCGGCTCGGCTAAATATAACTATGTCGATACTTCGCCGCAATCGGGACATCTGAAAATACCGAAGGCTGTTGTCCGAATGGCCGCGAAAGCGGGTAGCTTGATGTGATTGCCTGACCCTCTGGTCCACAGTGCCCGGCCGGGTGCGAAATGGGCTGCTGAGCACAGGCATACCGAGGCCCGATACGCCGGTCCGGCGGGAGTGTGCGGGCCGGCTGCGGGCGCGCCGGGGAGCCTCCGGGTGCGCCCGCAGCCGGGGTGGTGCCGGTCAGCCCGAGGTGGCGATCCGTTCGCGGAGGCTCCTGGGCCGCATGTCGGTCCAGGCCTCCTCGATGTGGGCGAGGCAGGCGGCCCGGTCGCCACTGAAGCCTGCCGGGTGCCAGCCGGCCGGCAGGTCGGAGTCGCTGGCCCAGATCGAGTACTGTTCCTCGTCGTTCACGACGACGTGGTATTGATGCTGGTCATCCGTCATGAGAAGTCCCATCCACTCGTTCGGTCGATCCGACCTGGCACTATAGCCAGAGCTGCGGGCTCATCAATGTCTCGCCCGTCCAGATCTACCACGGAGTTGAATCCTGCTGTCGCGAGGCAATTGCGGCGGGGAATTCCGAACTGATCATCGGTCGGTTCGCCGCTGATTTTCGGTGCGGTCGGACAGTTGCGGTGAAACTGTTCCCTGGTCAGCCGGTCGGCTCAGGTACGCCCGGCCGGTATCGCTTGCCCGTCCGGCGGGCCTCGCCTCCACCGCCCTATTGCCGGTCGCGGTAAACCGAAGAGGTCCACAACGCGATGATGTAGGAACATCATTCTGATGTGGACCTCGACCGTTCCGTACGCCACGCTCGGGCGTCCGCCCCGGCCCGGACCGCCGTCTGATCGGCGTCACCCGCCGTTCGGGTGCTCCTTACGGATCTGCTCGGCCAGATGCGCCGGCATCGGATCGTGCCGGACGAACGACCGCCGGAACGTACCCGTGCCGGAGGTCATCGAGCGCAGTTCGACCGCGTACCGCAGCAGTTCGGTGGCCGGTACCTCGGCGCGTACCAGGGTCCGCTCGGCACCGGCCGGATCCGGCTCGGTACCCAGTACCCGGCCGCGCCGGCCGGACAGGTCGCTCATCACCGCCCCGACGAACGAGTCCGGCACCCGGACCGTCACCTCGTCGACCGGCTCCAGCAGGGTCACCTGCCCCCGCTCGGCGGCGTCGCGTAGCGCCAGGCCGCCGGCCGTGGCGAACGCCGCGTCGGAGGAGTCCACGCTGTGCGCCTTGCCGTCGACCAGGGTCACCCGGAGGTCCACCACCGGGTACCCGGCCACGATGCCGCGCTCCATCTGCGCGCGGACGCCCTTATCCACCGACGGGATGTAGTTGTGCGGCACCGCGCCGCCGACCACCCGGTCGACGAACTCGAACCCGGCACCGCGCGGCAGCGGCTCCACCTCGATGTCGCAGATCGCGTACTGGCCATGGCCGCCGGACTGCTTCACGTGCCGGCCGTGCCCGCGCGCCCCGGCCGCGAAGGTCTCCCGCAGCGCCACCCGGACCGGCTCGGTCTCCAGCTCCACGCCGCCGGCCCGGAGCCGGTCCAGCACCACGTCGGCGTGCGCCTCGCCCATGCACCAGAGCACGAGCTGGTGGGTCTCCGGGTTGCGTTCCAGCCGGAGCGTCGGGTCACCCGCCACCAGCCGTGCCAGGTTGCGCGCCAGGGCGTCCTCGTCGGCCCGGCTGGCCGCCACGATCGCCACCGGCAGCAGCGGTTCGGGCATCTCCCACGGGGCGATCAGCAGCGGATCGTCCTTGGCCGAGATGGTGTCGCCGGTCTCGGCGCTACCGGACTTGGTGATCGCGCAGATGTCCCCGGCGACGCAGTGCGGCACCTCGCGCAGGCCCGCGCCGAGCGGGGTGTAGATGTGTCCGACCCGCTCGTCCGCGTCGTGGTCGGGGTGACCGCGCTCGGCCAGCCCGTGCCCGGAGACGTGCACGGTCAGCTCCGGCCGCAGCGTGCCGGAGAAGACCCGGACCAGGGACACCCGGCCGACGTGCCGGTCCACGGTGGTCCGGACCACCTCGGCGACCAGCGGCCCGGCCGGGTCGCAGGTCAGCGGCGGACGCGGCGAGCCGTCCAGCCCGGTGACCGCCGGCAGGTCGTGCTCCGGCGGTGCCGGGAAGGCCGAGGTGAGCACCTCCAGCAGCACGTCCAGACCGACCCCGGTGTACGCGCAGACCGGCACCACCGGGTAGAAGTGGCCCCGGGCCACCGCCTTCTCCAGGTCGTCGACGATCACCCCGGTCTCGATCTCCTCGCCCTCGAGGTACCGGTCCATCAGGGTCTCGTCCTCGCTCTCGGCGATGATCCCCTCGATCAGTTCGTTGCGGGACTCGGCGATCGCCGGCAGGTGCTCCGGGTCGGGGTCACGTACCTCCGCCGGCAGCCCGGCGGTGTAGTCGAACACCCGGCGGGTGATCAGGCTGAGCAGCCCGGCCACCGACACCCCGTCGTCCCCGAGCATCGGCAGGTAGAGCGGAGCCACGTTCTCCCCGAACACCCGCTGGCAGAGCGCCACCGCCTCGTCGAAGTCGGCCCGCTGGTGGTCCAGGCGGGACACCGCGACCGCCCGGGGCATGTCCACCGCGGCGCACTCCTCCCACAGCGCCGCGGTCGCCGCGTCCATCCCGTCCACCGCGGAGACCACGAAGAGCGCCGCGTCCGCCGCCCGCAGCCCGGCGCGCAGTTCACCCACGAAGTCGGCGTAGCCGGGAGTGTCCAGCAGGTTCACCTTGATGCCGTTGTGCACCAGCGGCGCGCAGGCGAGGCTCACCGAACGCTGCTGGCGTATCGCAGCCGGATCGTGGTCGCAGACCGTGGTGCCGTCCGGCACGCTGCCGGCCCGGCCGATCGTCCCGGTGGCGGCCAGCAACGCCTCCACCAGCGTGGTCTTCCCGGACCCGGAATGCCCGACCAGCACCACGTTGCGGACCCTGTCGGGTGCGGTCACCACCGGCACTGCGCCGGTGACACCCTTCTCCTGATTCCTCTGCGCCATCGGGCGCACCTCCCTCGGCCGGTGGTTGACGGCGACCGCCGCGTGGGTTAGTGACCTGGCTCACGTTCCAAACCGATCAGACACCCGTCGCGGACCGTACACAACCCCCGGCACGAAGTAGGCGCCACCGGGCGTATCGCCGGTCGGGAGCCGACCGTTATCGTGGGACCGCCATGGCGAAGATCTTCCAAGTGTCGGTCCGGGCGGGGATGACCCGCGTCGTCGAGCCGATCGCGCGCGCACTGCTGCGGGCCGGTGTCACGCCGAACACGGTCACCGTGATCGGCACCGTCGGCGTACTCGTCGGTGCACTCGGCTTCGGAGCCCGGGGCCACCTGGTGGCCGGAGCACTCATCGTCACCGTGTTCGCCCTGACCGACCTGCTCGACGGCACCATGGCCCGGATGAGTGGCGGCTCGACGAAATTCGGTGCGTTCCTCGATTCGAGCATGGACCGGATCGCCGACAGCGCGGTCTTCGGGGCGGTCGCCTACTGGCTGGCCACCCAGGGTGACCGGGCCGGTGTCGCCGCCGCGCTGATCTGCCTGGCCGCCGGCGGGCTGGTCTCCTACGTCAAGGCCCGCGCCGAGGGGCTCGGCATGACCTGCAACGTGGGCATCGCCGAGCGCACCGAACGACTGCTGATCGTCGGGGTCGGCGGGCTGCTCACCGGACTGGGCCTCGACCCCGCCCTGCCGGTCGCGCTCTGGCTGCTCGCCGCCGTGTCGATCTTCACGGTCGGGCAGCGGATGCGGCACGTGTACCGGCAGGCCGAGCAGGCCCGGGCGGGCGTGCGGGGGTGACCGCCCGGCGAGGAGGCGGCCCGGATCTGGCGGCACTCGGCATCCTGGCCGGCTGGCGGCTGGTCCGGGCGCTGCCCGAGCCGGTCGCCGTCGCGGCCTTCCGGGCCGGTGCTGACCGCGCCCACCGCCGGGGCGGTCCGGCCGTGGCCCGGCTCGCCGGCAACCTGCGCCGGGTGGTCGGTCCGGACCTGCCCGACGCCGAACTCGACGAGCTGGTCCGGCAGGGTCTGCGCTCCTACGCCCGCTACTGGCGGGAGGCGTTCCGCCTGCCGTCACGCAGCCGGCAGCAGATCCGCGACGGGTTCCGGCTGCACGGCGAGGAAATGCTCGCCGCCGACGTGGCCGCCGGCCAGGGTGCGGTGGTGGCGCTGCCGCACGCCGGCAACTGGGACGCTGCCGGAGCCTGGGTCGCTGCCCAGGGCTGGCCCCTGGTCACCGTCGCCGAGCGGCTGAAGCCCGAGGCGGTCTTCGCCCGGTTCCTGGCCTTCCGGGAGAGCCTGGGCATGGAGATCCTGCCCACCCACGGTGGCCCCCGCCCCGCCTTCGACGTGCTCGTCGAGCGGATCGGCCGGGGGTACGTGGTGCCGCTGCTGGCCGACCGGGACCTGTCGGCGCGCGGCGTCGAGGTCTCCTTCTTCGGCGGCCGGACCCGGATGCCCCCGGGGCCGGCCCTGCTGGCGCTGCGTACCGGAGCCCCGCTCTACGTGGCGTCGATGTGGTACGAACCGGACGTGGCGTGCGCGTCCCTCGACGGCCCGCTGGAGCTGCCCGACCCGGACAGCGCCCCGCTGGCCGACCGGGTCCGGACGGTAACCCAGCGCATTGCCGACGGTCTGGCGGCGGGCATCGCCCGTCATCCGCAAGACTGGCACATGTTGCAGCGGATGTGGCTGGACGGAGAGCACTGACGTGCGCATCGGCATCGTGTGCCCGTACTCCTTCGACGTCCCGGGCGGCGTCCAGAACCACATCATCGACCTCGCCGAGGCGCTCATCGGGCTCGGGCACCAGGTGAGCGTGCTCGCCCCCGCCGACGAGGACGCCCCGCTGCCGCCGTACGTCGTACCGGCCGGTCGGGCGGTCCCGCTGCCCTACAACGGCTCGGTGGCCCGGATCGCCTTCGGCCCGGTCTCCACCGCCCGGGTCCGCCGCTGGATCAACCGGGGCGAGTTCGACGTGCTGCACGTGCACGAGCCGCTCACCCTGAGCCTGTCCCTGCTGGCGGTGCTCTCCGCACGGGGGCCGGTGGTGGCCACCTTCCACACCGCGATGACCCGGTCCCGGGCGCTCGCCGCCGCCCAGGGCCTGCTCCAGATCGTGCTGGAACGCATCACCGCCCGGATCGCGGTCAGCGCCCTGGCCCGCAAGGTGCAGGTGGAACACCTCGACGGCGGCGCGGTGGAGATCCCCAACGGGGTGACCGTGGCGAAGTTCGCCGACGCCGTCCCGCTGGACGGCTGGCCGGGGGAGTGTGAGCCGGGCAGCGGGGGCACCCTCGGCTTCCTGGGCCGGTTCACCGAACCGCGCAAGGGCTTCCCGCTGCTGCGGGACGCGTTCGTCACGCTCGCCCCGCACCGTCCCGGTCTGCGCCTGCTGGTCGCCGGGCCGGGCGAGGCCGACGACCTGTACGGGCAGTTCCCACCCGAGCTGCGGGACCGGGTCACCTTCCTCGGCCTGGTCTCCGAACCGGACAAGGCGCGCATGTTACGCAGTGTGCACCTCTACGTCGCACCGAACACCGGTGGCGAGTCGTTCGGCATGATCCTGACCGAGGCGATGGCGGCGGGTACCACCGTGGTCGCCAGTGATCTGGACGCCTTCCGGCGGGTACTCGACTCCGGGAGGGCCGGCCGGCTCTTCCCGGTCGGCGACGCGACGGCGCTCAGCCGGACCCTCGCCGAACTGCTCGACGATCCGGCGGCGAGGGCCGAGCTGTCCGCCTGCGGTGACGAGGTGGTGGCCGGGTTCGACTGGCCGGTGGTCGCCCGGCGGGTGCTGGAGGTGTACGCGGCGGCGATCGAGGCGACCGACGGGCGGGTCATCGACCAGGAGTGGGCAGAGCTGCGCTGACCTGCGGAACCGGGCCGCTGACCTGCGGAACCGGGCGCTCCGGCCGGTACGGGACCACGGGCGCCGGACGCCTGCGGCAGGGACAGGATGGGAGCGACACTACGATGCCGGGCATGTGGTGGGTGGTGGGCGTGACGCTGGTCGTCGCGCTGGTCACTTTGTACCTGGTCTGGACGGCCAACCGGGTCGACCGGCTCCAGGCGCGGGTCTCCTCGGCGGCCCGGGCTCTCGACGCGCACCTGGTCCGCCGGGCGGCGGCCGCTGCGGTGCTCGCCGAGGACCAGCGGTACGGCGTCGAGCTGTACGCGGCGGCCCGGATCGCCCTCGACGCGGTGCCGGACGAGCGTGAGGCGGCCGAGAACGACCTCACCCGGCAGTTGCGGGCGGCACAGCTCGACCCGGCCGACCCGGCCGCCGAGGCGGTGATCGCCGCGAGCCGCCGGCTGGCGCTGGCCCGGCAGGTGCACACCGACCTGGTCCGGGACGCGTTGTCCGCCCGGCGGCGACCGCTGGTGCGGCTGCTCCGGATGGGGCGCCGGCACGAGTGGCCCCGCTACTTCGACGTGGACGACCCCACCCTGCCGGTCCGCCCCGACCTCCCCGTCGCCTGATTCCCCGCCCCCCGACCTCCCCGCCCCCCGACCTCCCCGTCACCCCAGCCCCGGGACGCCGCCGCGCCCGGCCCTGCCGCACGCCCCGGCCCTGTTCCCTTGCTTCGCCCCCGGCCCTGTTTCCTTGCTTCTGCCCCCGGCCTCGCTCCCTTGCTTTTTGCCCGGCCCTACCGCCGCCCGATCACCCCTTCCGGTTTGATTATGAATTGGTCGGGCATTAATCGGATAAAACCCCCGATTGGTTTCATGGTCAACGGGTGATGGCGGGGTGTGGCCGGGCGTTGGTGGGGTGACGGCTGCCACAGGTCAGGCCACCGTGGGTCTGATTGGCTGTCGGACCGGCGTTGAGCCGGACGTAGCATTTCCGTATCCACCCCGAACGCGTTGAGGAGCGAATCACCGTGTCCGAATCCACCTCGCAGGCAGCTGGCGCCACCCCCGTACTCGGCACCGCCCGGGTCAAGAGGGGCATGGCCGAGATGCTCAAGGGCGGCGTGATCATGGACGTGGTCAACGCCGAGCAGGCGAAGATCGCCGAGGACGCCGGCGCCGTCGCCGTGATGGCCCTTGAGCGGGTACCCGCCGACATCCGCGCCCAGGGTGGCGTCTCCCGGATGAGCGACCCCGACATGATCGACGGCATCATCAACGCCGTCTCCATCCCGGTGATGGCAAAGGCCCGGATCGGCCACTTCGTCGAGGCGCAGATCCTCCAGTCGCTTGGTGTCGACTACATCGACGAGTCCGAGGTGCTCACCCCGGCCGACTACGCCAACCATATCGACAAGTGGGCGTTCACCGTCCCCTTCGTCTGCGGTGCCACCAACCTCGGTGAGGCGCTGCGCCGGATCACCGAGGGGGCGGCCATGATCCGCTCCAAGGGTGAGGCCGGTACCGGTGACGTCTCCAACGCCACCATGCACATGCGCAAGATCCGCCAGGAGATCAACCGGCTCCGCTCGCTGCCGACGGACGAGCTGTTCGTGGCGGCCAAGGAGCTCCAGGCCCCGTACGAGCTGGTCAAGGAGGTCGCCGAGAACGGCAAGCTGCCGGTGGTGCTGTTCACTGCGGGCGGTATCGCCACCCCGGCCGACGCGGCGATGATGATGCAGCTCGGCGCGGAGGGCGTCTTCGTCGGCTCGGGCATCTTCAAGTCCGGCAACCCGGCCCAGCGGGCCGCCGCGATCGTGAAGGCCACCACCTTCCACGACGACCCGGACGTGCTGGCCAAGGTCTCCCGGGGCCTGGGCGAGGCGATGGTGGGTATCAACGTCGACGAGATCCCGCAGCCGCACCGGCTCGCCGAGCGCGGCTGGTGAGCACGGCCGGACCCGCCCACCGACCCGTCGACTGGGGGTACGCCATGGCCGACCGGCCGACGATCGGGGTGCTCGCCCTTCAGGGCGACGTCCGGGAGCATGTACACGCGCTGGTGAAGTGCGACGCGGACGCCCACCCGGTGCGCCGCCCCGAGGAACTGGACCGGGTCGACGCACTGGTCGTCCCGGGCGGTGAGTCCACCACGATCAGCAAACTGGCCGAGGCGTTCGGCCTGCTCGAACCGATCCGCAAGCGGATCACCGGTGGCATGCCGGTGTACGGCTCGTGCGCCGGCATGATCATGCTGGCCACCGAGGTGCTCGACGGGCGCCCCGACCAGCAGAGCTTCGACGGGATCGAGATGACCGTCCGGCGTAACGCCTTCGGTCGTCAGGTCGACTCGTTCGAGGCGCCGGTACGGATCAACGGCGTGCCGGGGCCGGCGTTCCACGCGGTCTTCATCCGGGCGCCCTGGGTCGAGCGGGTCAGCGACGGCGTCGAGGTGCTCGGCCAGGTCACCGAGGGCCCGGCGGCCGGGCGGATCGTCGCGGTCCGGCAGGGCAACCTGCTGGCCACCTCGTTCCACCCGGAGCTGACCGGCGACCTGCGGGTGCACCAGTACTTCGTCGACCTCGTCAAGAGCCTGTAAGGAAGGGCCCCTTCTTATCGCTTTCGGTAGAGGAGGGGTCCCTTCTTAACCACGATCAACGTGCGCCTTCGTCCGGATCGGCGCCACGATCGACACCACCACGGGTGCCGGGTGTGACACCGGCCGGTACGACCTCGGTAGGATTGCCGCGGTTCGGCAGGGCCAGCGCCCGCCACGGCCTACCCCGCGGAGCCGACCGGCCGGCTCCACCCGCCCGGTCGCGGCGGTGTGGTGGAGTCCGGCGCGTTGAGGTGTGGAGTCTGGCGCGGGCAGTCGACGCAGGCGTGGGTTAGCTAACGGAGGTACGAGATGTCCGGCCACTCCAAGTGGGCGACCACCAAGCACAAGAAGGCCGTCATCGACGCCAAGCGCGGCAAGATGTTCGCCAAGCTGATCAAGAACGTCGAGGTGGCGGCGCGTACCGGCGGTGGTGACCCGGCCGGCAACCCGACCCTCTACGACGCCATCCAGAAGGCGAAGAAGAACTCCGTACCGAACGACAACATCGACCGCGCGGTCAAGCGCGGCTCCGGCCTGGAGGCCGGCGGCGCCGACTGGCAGACGATCATGTACGAGGGGTACGGCCCGAACGGTGTCGCGCTGCTCATCGAGTGCCTCACCGACAACCGTAACCGTGCCGCGACCGAGGTGCGCACCGCGCTGACCCGTAACGGCGGCTCGCTGGCCGACGCCGGCTCGGTGTCGTACATGTTCTCCCGCAAGGGCGTCGTCATCGTGCCCAAGGGCGAACTGAGCGAGGACGACGTGCTGATGGCGGTGCTCGACGCCGGTGCCGAGGAGGTCAACGACCTCGGTGAGGCGTACGAGGTGGTCTCCGAGCCGGGCGATCTGATCCCGGTGCGCACCGCTCTCCAGGACGCCGGCATCGAGTACGAGTCGGCCGAGTCCTCCCTGATCCCGAGCGTGAACGTGCCGCTCGACGAGGAGGGTGCGCGCAAGGTCTTCAAGCTGATCGACGTGCTGGAGGACTGCGACGACGTGCAGAACGTCTACGGCAACTTCGACGTGTCCGACGAGGTGATGGAGGCCGTCGGCTGACCGGCCTGCGAAGCACAGAGGGGGCCCGAGCGGGCCCCCTCTGTTGTGTTACGCCTACCCGTGCGCCGCAGACGGAACACTGACTGTTGGGGGCCATTCGCGGGCTCCTTCGGGAAACCGGTAATCGGGATGGGGGTCCACCTCCGGTTCGCGGCTGGGACCGGATGCCACGGTTACCCGGAGGTAGATGGTCGTACCATCTGCGCAGTTGATCCGCAGAGCGGACGGCGACAGGTGTACGCCGGGGTAGCCGCACGCTTCCCAACTCGTGAAGATGGGCGGGCGCGCGTAGTCGAGTAGCTGGTCAGTGAAAACGAGCATTCGGGTTGCTCGCTGTGTAGGCGGCGGCATGTCCGCCGGTAGCGGAACCTGGGCAGGTGCGGGCCGTGGTTCCTCGGCAGCCCAGAGCAAGGTGGCTGAGCCGGACCCGTACGTGACCTTCACCCCGGGTGGCGATTGCCCGCCAGCGCGGGTGTCGTTGCCGTAGCGCGTCACCGCCGTGATGTCGGGATGCTCGCTGGCGCGAATCAGTGCAGCGATCGCGTCCAAGGCTTCGGTCACCTGCTTATCACTCCATTTTCGGGGCGTGGAGAACGTCATCATGGACGACACTCCGGAGCCCGGCTGGCGCCACCACGGGTCCAGGCGATGAACCGGGTGAAGATCTCCTGTGGATCGTCGGAGGGTGCCGGTTGGACCCGCGCCCGGTCGGTGATCGCGTCGTGCATCAGCCCGCACAGGTACATCGCCAACCCGACCCGGTTGTCCGCGTACTCGATGCGCAGGCTGAGGCGGGCGGCCGGGCAGGGCCAGGCGGCGGCGCACGCCCGGCAGAGCCAGAGCGGGCGTACCGGCTGATGCTGGCGCAACCACCCGAGCAGCCGGTCACGCGCCACGGCCCTCACCGCATTCGGCCCGGCGTGGCGGATCGCCGCGCAGCGCGGCGATGCGCACCAGCGCGGTCCGGGGCCGCCCGTCGTGCCACCGGCCGCCGTAGCTCCACTGCTCCAGGCCGGTCAGCTCGATCCACTCCAGCGCGGGGTGGCCGACCGGTTCCTCGGTGATCCGCAGCCGTAGGGTGCCCCGGCCGTAGCAGTAGTCCGCTTCGGCGACGGTCACCACCTCCCCGATGGTGACCAGCGGTGCCGCGCTGGTCACCGCCGGCTCCGGCGGGTGTAGCGCTCAGCCTGGGCCCGGGTGCAGCGCTCAGCCTGGCCCCGGGTGACCAGCCCGGCGCGGCCGACCCAGAAGGTCGCGGTCCGCGCGTTCCACCGGGGGTCCGCCGGGCGCCAGCCGGGCGCCGTGGGCTGCGGCTCCTCCCTGGGTACCTGCCAGCCCCGGTCCGGGCAGCGCCGCCACCGGAGCCCGCAGATGCAGTACCGCCCCCAGCGCGCCCAGTCTCGCCGGTGCACCAGCCCCAGCGGTACGCCCTTACCGGCTCGATGATTTCCGTAATTGCGCACGCCTGCCTCCCGGTAATTGTCTTTGCGGGGCCAGGGGCGGGGATCCGGGAATGAGGACGGGGGAGACGATCCCCGCCCCTGGCGTGACCACCGCATTTTTCCGGTGGGTCGTCGAACATATTTGTTTCGGTTCTGGCGTTCGGCAATCTTTTACGTGAGGATGTGGACCAAGGGATGAGGAGCCTTACGCAACGGCAGTGAAGGAGATGACGTGGACGACGCAGGCAGCACCGTCCCGCGTAGGCAACTCGGCAGATATCTGAGAGAGCTTCGCGAAAATGCGTATGTCACGGTGACCGCAGCGGCCAAGGAGTTGGAGTGGTCGGCACCCCGGATCTGGCGTTACGAGACCGGCCAGGTGTCGATGCACCCCAATGACGTGGAGGCCATGTGCCGGGTCTACGGCGCATCACGCGAAACCATCGAGACCATGCGTTCTCTGGCCCGGGAGACCAAGGCGCACGGCTGGTGGCACAGTTACGGGGAGGCGGTCAAGGACTGGTTCAAGCTCTACGTCGGCCTGGAATCCGCCGCCACGAAGATCCGCAAGTACGAGGTGAACCTGATTCCGGGTCTGCTCCAGACCGTGCCCTACATGACCGAGGTGATCGCCACCGACCATCCGACGATGAGCCCGGTCGAGCGGCGGGATCGGGCCGAGGTCCGGCTGCGACGGCAGCGGCTGCTGGTCCGGATGGTGCCCCGGGCGCCGCAGCTCGATGTGATTCTCGGCGAGGCGGTGCTGCGCCGGCCGTTGCGCAACCGGGCGGCGATGGTCGAGCAGCTCGACCACCTGGTCACGCTAGGGGAGCAGCCCAACGTCAGGATCCGGGTGCTGCCCACCGCTGTTCCGCTCTTTCGCGGGCTGGCGGCGGGCACCTTCACCATGCTGGATTTCCCGACCGATGTCCGAGAGCCGGAGCCGACCACCATCTACATGGACGGCCCGTGCGGCGCGGTCTATCTCGACCGGTCTCACGAGATCGAGACCTATGAGCAGATTTGGCAGTCGCTCGACGAGCGGGCTTTCGACCACAATGAATCCCGTGAGCTGATCGCGGCGACAGCGAAGGAGATGAACAATGGTGCGTGACGGGGTGTGGCGCAAGTCGTCCCGGTCCGGCGGTGACGGCGACTGCGTCGAGGTGGCCGGCTTCGCCGACGCGGTCGGGGTGCGGGACAGCAAGGACCGGCAGGGCCCAGTACTGACCTACGACCCGGGGGCGTGGGCGAATTTTGTGGCAGCGACCCGGGCCGGCTTGTTCGACCGCCGGGCCTGATCCGAGCTGATCTCGTGGTGGCGTCCAGTCGTTCGGGCGCCACCACGATTCGCTCAGGTGCCGGGCAGACCGAGCTGCTGAGCGACGGCCCTGCCGTCCTGGGCGTCGAACGGGTCGTAGGGGCGCTGGCCGGCGGCGATCTCCTGGTTGAGGGTCAGCAGCCGGCGGGCGATCTCGGGCGCGTCCTGGGCGATTGCCTTCGGCCAGCCGTAACAGCCGACCACCGCCTCGTCCAACTCGCGGTGCAGCTTCTTGAGGTCGGCGTAGCCGCCCTCGTCCACCAGGTTGTAGAGCTTCGTCAGCCCGAACTGCTGCTCGGCGCAGATCTCCTGCCGCCGCGCGATGACCAGGCGGCTCGCCTCGGCCACCCGTTCCCGCTGCTCGTCGGTGACCGGGTACGGCCATGGGAACGGCAGGAACGCCGACGTCGGGGTGTACCGGAGACGGTCCTCCAGGGTTGATGACTGCGAGCGTGCCCAAGCGCTGTGCGTGAACGACGACAGCACGCCCAGCGAGTAGTCGTCATCGAAGGCGAAGACGTAGACCAGATCGCTCGGGCAGGTCCACGGTTCGCACCAGGTCAACAGCAGCCGCTTTCCGACCCGCCCGGCCGCAACGTACCGGGGCAGCCCCGCAAGCGCCGCCCGCATGCCTGGCCGGGATTCGCCAAACTGCCACCAGCGCTCCCGGTACAGCGGGCGGTTGTTCTCCTCGCGTGCAGGCTTGACATTGAAGGTTTCCGAGTAACGGTCTGCAACTGTGCGTAGTGGTCGTTTCAGGTGGTTCGTCCGTG
>NZ_JBAKHU010000044.1:0-56343 GCF_036906895.1 Micromonospora sp. CPCC 206060 | reverse complement strand
GGCGTGCACGTGCCGGCCGAGGCCGCCCACGAGCACCGGCGGGTACTCCCAGGACAGCATCAGGATCCGGCGACGGGCCGGGCCGTGCCCGCTGCCGGCGGGCGGGGGGCAACCGGCGCCGGTGCTCGGGTGCTGCTGCGGGAGGCGGAAGGTAGGGCTGGGCCGGCAGGACCGGTCCGGGGTGATCGAGGGGTTCGTGAGCTGCTCGCCGACCCGCAGGGTCACTTCTAACTCCATCCATGCATGGGTGGTCATGCCGGCACCGGTGGCGGCAGGAGGAAAAGCGGAAGGTGGCCGAAAGCCGATCGGGAAACCGGTGCGGACCGCACCCCACTACTAGCAAAAGGCACATCGGGGCGGACCGCATCCTGAAAAGAGCGAAGGTGACCGAAGACACCGGAAGCTCCAGGTCGGCTCAGGTGGTTGGATAGCGGTAGGGACCCGATCGGGTGGATTGAGCCGACCGGCGGTGGGGCAATACCGGCGTGCGCGTCGAGCGTCGCTGACCATTCGACGCGCGTCGATCGCGTGCCGGCGTCGGTTCCGGGCCCGAGCGGCCGTGACCGGCGTCGCACGTGTTCGACCAGGACATCCGTCCATGCTGAGGAGCACCATGCAGGTCTGGCCCGGTGACCGGTATCCGTTGGGGGCGACCTACGACGGCACGGGTACCAATTTCGCGATCTTCTCGGAGGTCGCCGAGTCCGTCGAGCTGTGCCTGTTCGACGAGTGGGACACCGGCGCCGAGCGGCGGATCACCCTGCAGGAGGTCGACGCCTACGTCTGGCACGGCTACCTGCCCGGGGTCGAGCCCGGTCAGCGGTACGGCTACCGAATCCACGGCCCGTACGACCCGGCGAACGGGCCGCGCTGCAACCCGCACAAGCTGCTGCTGGACCCGTACGCCAAGGCGGTCGACGGGGACGTCCAGTGGGACCCGGCGGTGTACGGCTACGAGCTGGGCGACCCGGAGCGGATGTCGGAGACCGACTCGGCGCCGTTCATGCCGAAGTCGGTGGTGGTCAACCCGTACTTCGACTGGGGCAACGACAAGCCACCCCGCCGGCCGTACCACCACTCGGTGATCTACGAGGCGCACGTGAAGGGGCTGACCCGACGGCACCCGGGGATCCCCGAGGAGCTGCGCGGCACGTACGCCGGCATCGCCCACCCGGTGATGATCGAGTACCTGACCTCGCTCGGCGTCACCGCGCTGGAGCTGATGCCGGTGCACCAGTTCGTGCACGACCACCGGCTGGCCGATCTGGGCATGCGCAACTACTGGGGCTACAACACCATCGGCTTCTTCGCCCCGTACCACGGCTACTCGGCGATGGGCCGGGTCGGTCAGCAGGTCGGCGAGTTCCGGGGGATGGTCAAGGCGCTGCACGCCGCCGGCATCGAGGTGATCCTCGACGTGGTCTACAACCACACCGCCGAGGGCAACCACCTGGGCCCCACGCTCGGTTTCAAGGGCGTCGACAACGCCAGCTACTACCGGCTGTCCGAGGAGGACCGGCGTTACTACGTCGACTACACCGGTACCGGCAACAGCCTGAACGTCCGCAGCCCGCACTCCCTCCAACTGATCATGGACTCGCTGCGGTACTGGGTGCAGGAGATGCACGTCGACGGGTTCCGTTTCGACCTCGCTGCCACCCTGGCGCGGGAGTTCTACGAGGTGGACCGCCTCTCCACCTTCTTCGAGGTGGTCCAGCAGGACCCGGTGGTCAGCCAGGTCAAGCTGATCGCCGAGCCGTGGGACGTCGGCCCCGGCGGCTACCAGGTCGGCAACTTCCCGCCCGTGTGGACCGAGTGGAACGGCAAGTACCGGGACACCGTGCGGGACTTCTGGCGCGGTGAACCGGCCACGCTGGCCGAGTTCGCCTCCCGGATCTCCGGTTCCGCCGACCTCTACCAGGACGACGGGCGACGGCCGTTCCACAGCATCAACTTCGTCACCTGCCACGACGGCTTCACCCTCAACGACCTGGTGTCGTACAACGACAAGCACAACGAGGCCAACGGGGAGTCCAACCGGGACGGGGAGGGCCACAACCGGTCCTGGAACTGCGGGGTGGAGGGGCCCACCGACGACCCCGACGTGGGTGCCCTGCGCGCCCGCCAGCGGCGCAACTTCCTGGCCACCCTGATGCTGTCGCAGGGCGTACCGATGATCGGTCACGGCGACGAACTGGGCCGTACCCAGCACGGCAACAACAACGCCTACTGCCAGGACAGTGAGCTTGCCTGGATCGACTGGGACAACACCGACGACGGGCTGCTGGCGTTCGTCCGTACCCTGACCGCGTTCCGGGCCCGGCACCAGGTGTTCCGCCGCCGCCGCTTCTTCACCGGCCTGCCGGTGCGCGGCCGAACGGCCGACGGCCCCCTGCCCGACCTGGCCTGGTACACGCCGGATGGCCGGGAGATGACCGGCGAGGACTGGGGCAACGAGTTCGGTCGGGCGGTCACCCTCTTCGTCAACGGCGACGGCATCCGGGAACGCGGCCAGTACGGCCAGCGCCACCAGGACGACTCCTACCTGCTCTGCTTCAACGCCCACGACGCGCCGCTGGAGTTCACCCTGCCCGGCGAAGAGTACGGCCCGAGGTGGACGTCTGTGATCAGCACCGCCGACCCGGAGCCGGACAAGCCGGTGGTGGTGGCCGCCGGGGGCACCGTCGTGGTGCCGGACCGCGCGCTGGTGGTGCTGGAGAGGACGGCCTGACGTGGCGGACGTGACGCCGGGAGGCTCGCCGGAACGCGGGCGGCCGGTGGCCGTCCGCTCCACCTACCGGATGCAGGTACGGCCCGACTTCGACCTGGCCACCACCGCCGGTCTCGCCGGCTACCTCGCCGACCTCGGGGTGACCCACCTGTACAGCGCACCGTTGCTGGCCGCCACGCCCGGCTCGGCGCACGGCTACGACGTGGTGGACCACTCCCGGGTCAACCCGGAACTCGGTGGCGAGGAGGGCCGGCGGCGGCTGGTCACCGCGCTGCGCGCGGCCGGCCTGGGCCTGGTCGTGGACATCGTGCCCAACCACGTCGGGGTGGCCGTCCCGGCCGCCAACCCGGCCTGGTGGGACGTGCTGCGCCGGGGACGCGGGTCGGCGTACGCCGACTGGTTCGACGTCGACTGGGACGCCGGCCGGCTGAAGCTGCCGGTCCTCGCCGACGACCCGGCCGCCGTCGACGACCTCACGGTCGTCGACGGTGAACTTCGCTACCACGGGCACCGCTTCCCGGTCGCCGACGGCACCGGCTCCGGGACCGCCCGCGAGGTGCACGACCGGCAGCACTACGAGCTGGTCTCCTGGCGGCGCGGCGACGTTGAGCTGACGTACCGGCGGTTCTTCGCCGTCTCCGACCTGGCCGGCCTGCGGGTGGAGGATCCGGCGGTCTTCGCCGCCACCCACGCCGAGATCCTCCGCTGGGTCGACGCCGGTGACGTCGAAGGCATCCGGGTCGACCACCCGGACGGGTTGCGCGACCCCGCCGGATACCTGGCCCGGCTGCGCGCCGCCGCGCCCGGGGTGTGGCTGCTGGTGGAGAAGATCCTGGAGTACGGCGAGCAGCTGCCGGACTGGCCCGTCGACGGCACCACCGGCTACGACGCGCTGGCCGAGGTCTGCGGACTCTTCGTCGACAGCCGCACCGAGGCGGCGTTCACCGCCCTGGACACCCGGCTCACCGGCCGGGTCACCTCCTGGCCGGAGCTGATCCACGCCACCAAGCTGGCCGCCGCCACCGGGCTGCTCGCCGCCGAGCTGTCCCGGCTGGCCCGGCTGGTTCCCGAGGCCGACCACGGGCAGGTCCGCGCCGCCCTGGCCGAGCTGGCCGCCTGCTTCCCGGTGTACCGGGGCTACCCGCCGGAGGGGGCCGGGCACCTGGCGAAGGCCCGCGTCGAGGCCGGCCGGCGTCGACCGGACCTCACCGGCACGCTGGACGTGGTCACCGCCCGGCTGGGTGACCCCGGCGACGACCTGGCCACCCGGTTCGCCCAGCTCTCCGGGGCGGTGATGGCCAAGGGCGTCGAGGACACCGCCTACTACCGGTGGACCCGGTTCGTCGCGCTCAACGAGGTCGGCGGCAGTCCGGCCCACTTCGGGGTGCCGCCGGCCGAGTTCCACGGCGCCGCCTCCGCCCGGCTGCGGCGGTGGCCGGCCGGCATGACCAGCCTCTCCACCCACGACACCAAGCGCGGCGAGGACGTCCGGGCCCGGCTCGCCGTCCTGTCCGAGCTGCCGCAGCGGTGGGCCGACCAGGTCGGGCAGTGGATGGGGTACGCCCCGCTGCCCGACCCGGCCTTCGCCCACCTGCTCTGGCAGACCGTCGTCGGTGCCTGGCCGATCGAACGGGACCGGTTGCACGCGTACGTGCAGAAGGCGGCCCGGGAGGCGGACGACGCCACCAGTTGGGCGCAGCCGGACCCGGTCTTCGAGGCCGCCCTGCACGCCGTGGTCGACCGGATCTACGACGACCCGACGCTGTACGCCGGGATCACCGAGTTCGTCGCGGAGATCGCCCCGGCCGGCTGGTCCAACTCGCTGGGGCAGAAGCTGGTCCAGCTCACCATGCCCGGGGTGCCGGACGTCTACCAGGGCACCGAGCTGTGGGAGAACTCGCTGGTCGACCCGGACAACCGGCGCCCAGTCGACTTCGGCGTACGCCGGGAACTGCTGGACCGGATCGACGCCGGTTGGCGGCCCCCGGTGGACGGCACCGGCGCGGCGAAGCTGCTGGTCGTCTCCCGGGCCCTGCGGCTGCGCCGGGACGCTCCACGGCTGTTCACCGGCTACCGCCCGGTACCGGTCGACGGGCCGGCCGCCGACCATGCGGTCGCCTTCGACTCCGGTGGAGCGGTGACCGTGGCGACCCGGCTTCCGGTCGGGCTGACCGGCCGGGGCGGATGGGGTAACTCGGCCCTGTCGCTTCCCGTTAACGAAGTGACAGAGTTGTTCACCGGACGGGTCTACAGTGGCGACCGGGTACCCCTGGCTGACCTGCTGGATCACTATCCGGTGGCACTCCTCACCCCAAACCACCCGCGCGGAGGCGTCATGACCCTGGGTAGCGGCGGACACCGGAGCGCCGCGTCATGACCGGGTTCACGGTCTGGGCTCCGCAGGCGCGTCGGGTCCGGCTGCGCCTGACCGGTAGACCGGACCGGGAGATGACCCGGGAGAGCGGCGGCTGGTGGCGGTCGGACGTACCGGGCACCGGCCCGGGTACCGACTACGCCTATCTGCTCGACGACGACGACCAACCGCTGCCGGATCCCCGCTCGGCCTGGCAACCGGCGGGGGTGCACGGGCCGAGCCGGCGCTACGACCATGACGCGTTCGCCTGGACCGACCGCGCCTGGACCGGTCGGGCGCTGCCCGGCAGCGTCCTCTACGAGCTGCACGTCGGCACGTTCACCCCGCAGGGCACCTTCGACTCCGCGATCGAGCGGCTCGACCATCTGGTCGACCTGGGCGTCGACATGATCGAGCTGCTGCCGGTCAACGCCTTCAACGGGGAGCACAACTGGGGCTACGACGGGGTCTGCTGGTTCGCCCCGCACCAGCCGTACGGCGGCCCGGACGGCCTGAAACGCCTGGTCGATGCGGCCCACACGCGCGGACTGGGGCTGATCCTCGACGTCGTATACAACCACTTCGGCCCCTCGGGGGCCTACGCACCGCTCTTCGGCCCCTACCTGGCCGAGCAGAGCAACGCCTGGGGGCGTGCGGTCAACCTGGACGGCCCGGGCTCCGACGAGGTCCGCCGCTACATCACCGACAGCGTGCTGATGTGGCTGCGCGACTACCACGTCGACGGGCTGCGACTGGACGCGGTACACGCGTTCGTCGACTCCCGGGCCACCCCGTTGCTGGAGGAGTTGGCCGTCGAGGTGGAGACACTCGCCGCCGGCCTGGGCCGGCCGCTGTCGCTGATCGCCGAGTCCGACCTCAACGACCCCCGGCTGGTCACCCCGCGCGCGGCCGGCGGGCTGGGGCTGCACGCCCAGTGGAACGACGACGCCCACCACGCCCTGCACGCACTGCTCACCGGGGAGCGGCAGGGCTACTACGCCGACTTCGGCTCCCTGGAGTGCCTGGCCGACGTGCTCACCGGGGCGTTCTTCCACGCCGGCACCTGGTCCAGCTTCCGGCAGCGTACCCACGGCCGGCCGATCGACCGGCACCGCACGCCAGGGCACCGGTTCGTGGCCTCCCTGCAGAACCACGACCAGATCGGTAACCGGGCGCTCGGGGACCGGATCTCCGCCACGCTCTCCCCGGGGCTGCTGCGGGTCGGGGCGACCCTGCTGCTCACCGCCCCGTTCACCCCGATGCTGTTCATGGGGGAGGAGTGGGGGGCGCGTACCCCGTGGCAGTTCTTCACCAGCCACCCGGAGCCGGAGCTGGCCGCCGCCGTAGCCACCGGGCGGCGCCGGGAGTTCGCCGCGCACGGTTGGCCGGCCACCGATGTCCCCGATCCGCAGGATCCGCAGACCTTCGCCCGGTCCCGGCTGGACTGGGCCGAACTGGACAAGCCCGAACACCGCGAGATGCTCGCCTTCTACCGGCGGCTGATCGCGTTGCGGCGCCGCCGGCCGGATCTGACCGACGCCCGGTTGGACCTGGTCGACGTCCGCTACGGCGACCAGTTCGTGGTGGTCCGGCGGGGTCGCTGCCTGGTGGCGGCGAACCTGGCCGGCAAGCCGCAGCGGATCAACCTCTCCGGGGTGGTCCGCTCGGTGCTGCTGGCCACCTCGACCGGGGTGACGGTGATGCGGGACGGGATCGAGCTGCCCGCCGAGTCGGCCGCGATCGTCGAGGCCTGAGGGTAAGGAAGGGCCCCTTCCTATCGTTTTTGGTATAGGAAGGGGCCCTTCCTAACCGGTCAGGGCAGCGGCCACTCGTGGACCGGGCGGTTGCTGTGCATCAGGGTCACGTAGTGCCGGACCACCTCGCGCAGCGCCGCCGGCCGGTCCAGGTGGTCGCTGGCCTCGAACCGGTGCAGCGCCTCCACCTGCCAGCTCGCACCGTTGCGCCCGGTCAGGCAGCGCTGCTCGATCACCGTCAGCAGCCGGTCCCGTTCGTCGGGGTCCACCCCCCACCGGTCCAGCCCCTCGTACGCCAGCGGCAGCAGCCGGCGCAGCACCAGCTCGGTCACCGGGAGGTAGCCCAGACCGGGCCAGAAGACCTGTGCGTCGATGCCGTGCCGGGCGCAGCCGTAGAAGTTCTCCTCGGCGGCGCTGAACGACATCTGTGACCAGAGCGGCCGGTCCGACTCGGCGAGCGCCCGGACCAGGCCGAAGTAGAACGCCCCGTTGGCGATGGTGTCCAGCACGGTGGGCCCGGCCGGCAGCACCCGGTTCTCCACGCGCAGGTGCGGCCGGCCGCGCAGCACGTCGTAGACCGGCCGGTTCCAGCGGTAGACGGTGCCGTTGTGCAGGCGCAGCTCGGCCAGCTTCGGTACGTCCCCACCGGCCAGGGTCCGGGCCGGGTCCTCGTCGTCGCAGACCGGCAGCAGCGCCGGGAAGTAGCGGACGTTCTCCTCGAACAGGTCGAAGACGTTGGTGATCCACCGTTCCCCGAACCAGACCCGGGGGCGTACCCCCTGCGCCTTGATCTCCTCGGAACGGGTGTCGGTGGCCTGCTGGAACAGCGGTATCCGGGTCTCCGCCCACAGGTGGCGGCCGAACAGGAACGGGGCGTTCGCGCCGAGTGCGACCTGCACGCCGGCGATCGCCTGGGCGGCGTTCCAGTAGTCGGCGAACTGGGCCGGACTCACCTGGAGGTGGAACTGGGTGCTGGTGCAGGCCGCCTCGGGCAGGATGGTGTCGGCGGTGGTGGTGAGCCGTTCCACGCCGTTGATCGCGATCTGGAGGTCCTCCCCCCGGGCGGCGAAGATCTGCTCGTTGAGCAGTGCGTAACGTGGGTTCGCCGACAGGTTGGTCCCGCTCAGGTGTTCGGGCCGCAGGGTGGGCAGGATGCCGATCATCACCATGTGCGTGCCGACCGGGCGGGCCCGTTCCTCGGCCGCGTTGAGGCTGGCCCGGACGTGCTTTTCGAACTCGCCGGTACCGGTGCCGGCGAGCCGTCGGGGTGCCACGTTGATCTCCACGTTGAACTGGCCCAGTTCGGTCTGGAAGGCCGGGTCGGCGATGGCGGCGAGCACGTCCGCGTTGCGCATGGCCGGCATGAACCCGTCGTCCACGAGGTTGAGTTCGATCTCCAGGCCGGTCATCGGCCGGTCGACGTCGAACCGCGACTCGCGGAGCATCTCGGCGAACACGTCCAGGCAGCGGCGGACCTTCTCCCGGTACCGGGCTCGGTCCTCGCGCGTGAAGGTGCGCACCCCGACATCCTCGCCCATCTGTCACCATCCCGTCACGTCCTGGTCATTCCAACCTTGCACGGCCCGGGCGCCCGGGAAAGGGCCCACCGTCCTTTTGCCCAGAGCCGAAGGTGGTGATGCCCGTCCCGCTACTGGGCGCCGCTGCCGACTACCCCCTTGGCAGGGCATACCATGGCCAACCGGACAGACGAGGGGAGAACGATGGCTGCCAAGGTGACCAGACTATTCGTGCTGGCGGCGATCGCGGAGGCGATCTCCTGGGCCGCCCTGCTCGCCGGAATGGCGGTCAAGTACGGCCCGCCCGGCAACGAGTTGGGCGTGCAGGTGTTCGGCCCGATCCACGGCGCGCTCTTCGTCGCGTACGGTCTGCTGGTCCTGGCGGTCGCCCGGATCCACCGGTGGAGCCTGCTCGCCACCGGCGTGGCGCTGGCCTGTGCGGTCCCGCCCTTCGCCACCCTGATCTTCGAGCGCTGGGCCCGGCGCCGGGGCCTGCTCGGTCGTACCGAACCGGTGCCCACCGCCCGCGAGACCACCTCGCTGGCCGGTTGAGTGGTCGTCCCGTCGCGTCGCCGCGCCGGTTCCGGACGGGAACCGGCGCGGAGCGCTGTGCATCATGGAGACGGCGTCGCTGGCCGCCGGTCTCGGGCCGACGACATGTTCCTCGGCCCGGTGCAGGTCAGGTGAGCACGGTGCAGGCGCCGATCAGGCCGAGCAGGAGCACCCCGAGCATCGCCTGAAGTACCAACGGCGGGCCGAGATGCGACCAGACGGTCGGGACCCGGGGGGTGAGCAGTTGCCCGCTGGTGATGTTGACGATCCGCTCGATCCGGGGAGCCAGGTCCGGGTCCTTCTGCTGACGGACGGTGAGCTGGATGTGGTCCCCCGGGTGCAGGGCACTCTGTGGCAGGTGGCCGTGCAGTTCCAACTCGCAGATCCGGTTGTCGCCGTCGCGGACCTGCAACGGCGTCACCAGGTACTCCGGACCCTTCTTCAGATCCTTCCACTTCCGGCGACTGCCGGCGCCGGTACCCGCCCGTAGCACCGAGGTGACCAGCAGTCCGATCAGCCGGACCACCCCGGCGGCGGTGAGCACCGCCACCAGGATCGGCTGTCCCACCTTCAGCTCGCGGGAGTAGCCGTCCAGCAGCCGGACCACGCGTCCGGTGACGATCGGGCCGACCGGGCGGGTTCGCCGCCGCGGGTACAGCTCATTGCTCATCGCCTACCACCCAAAGTCCGCTCATCTTCACCGATCGTATCGACGGTAGGGGCATGAAGACGTGAATGAACCATTCATGGGCGTGGCGGGCGCGGCGGGTACGACCGATCGCCTGGTCAGGTGACATCCCCGGCGGCACGGGTATGCGGAGGGCCGAGCTGGAAGGGGGTCGACCATGCAGCTTTCGTTCCTGCGCCCGGTCTACGACCGTCCCGGACCGTGGTGCTCGGTCTATCTGGATGCCTCCCGGGACACCGAGGACGCCCACCCCGCGCTTGACCTGCGCTGGCGGGCGCTGAAGGGGCAGTTGATCGGCCAGGGCGCCGAGAAGGAGAGCGTCGACGCGCTCGACCGGTTGGTCCGGGGACACGACCCGATGCCGGGGGACTACGGGTTGGCCGCCTTTGCCACCCGGGGACGGGTGGTGCTCAGCGATTACCTCGCCGCGCCGCCGCCCAAGGACCTCGCCAGGTACAGCCCGCTGCCGCACACCATGCCACTGGTGGCGCAGCGGGGCGAACAGGTGGCGTGGGTCCGGGTACTGACCGACCGGGCCGACGCCGACGTGGAGTCGGTCAGCGCGGGCGGGGTACCCCGCCGGGCACACGTGAAGGGCCGGGAGACGTACCAGCTGAGCCGGGTCAACCCCGGCGGCTGGTCCCAGTCGCGTTACCAGCGGGCGGCGATGGAGGCCTGGCACCACAACACCGGTGACGCGGCGGCGGCGACCGCCGAGCTGGCCGACCGGATCGGCGCGGAGGTGGTGGTGGTCGCCGGGGATGTCCGGGCCACCGGGATGCTCGCCGCGCAACTGCCCAGCCGCTGGCAGGACAAGGTGGTCCGGACCGACGCGGGCAAGCGGGCCCGGGGCGCCGACCGGACCCTGCTGGACGACATCACCGTCCAGGTCGTCGCCGAGGCGGCCGAAGCGCACATCAGCGAGGCGCTGGACCGGTTCGGCATCCAGGAGGACATCGGTGGTGGGCTCGACGCGGTGGTCTCCGCACTGCAACGGGCCCAGGTCGACACGATGCTGATCGTTGACGACCCGTCCTCGACCGACCGGCTCTGGATCGGCCCCGAACCCACCCAGATCGCCTGCGACCCGCAGCTGCTCGCCGACCTGTCGGTGCCGGATCCGCAGCGGGTACGCGCCGACGACGCCCTGGTACGCGCGCTGGTCGGCACCGACGCGGAGGTCGCCGTCCTCGGCCGGGACGAGGCACCCGACCTGACCGACGGGGTCGGGGCGGTACTCCGCTACGCCGACGCTGCCACCCCGGGACGCGGCCGTGGCTGATTCCGCCCGGCCACCGCGGGACGCGGCCGGGGCGGAGCCGGCGCGGCGGGTGGCCGACCTGGTCGTGGAGCGGCTCCGGGCCTGGCACCTCCCCCGGGTCTTCGGTTGTCCCGGTTCGGCGATCGCGCCGATCGTCGACGCCCTCGTGGACGCCGGTGGCGACCCGGCGTTCGTGCCGGCCCGGCACGAGGAGACCGCCGCGTTCATGGCCACCGGGCACGCCAAGTACACCGGCGGGATCGGGGTCTGCCTGGCCAACCAGGGCCCCGGAGCGGTCCACCTGCTCAACGGCCTCTACGACGCCAAGCTGGACAGCAAGCCGGTGGTCGCGCTGATCGGGCAGGAGACCTCCAGCCCGCTCGGGCGGGCGCACGCCGAGATCGAGATCGGGCGACTGTTCAGCGACGTCTGCAACCAGTTCGTCCGTACCGTGCAGACCGTCGAGGAGGCGTCGGCACTGCTCGACCGGGCCATCCAGACCGCGGCGGCGACCCGGAGCCCCACCTGCCTGGTACTGCCCTACGAACTCCAGATCGCCCCGGTGCCCCTGCTGCCGGCGCAGGGCAGCGGGGCGCTGGTGGCCACCCCGGGACTGCCGCTGGCCCGGGTACTGCCGCACGATGCCGATCTCGGTGCTGCGGCGCAACTGCTCTCCTCCGGCCAGCGGGTGGCGGTCCTGGTCGGACAGGGCGGCTACGGTGCCGCCGAGGAGATCCAGGTACTGGCCGACCGGCTCGGTGCCGGGGTGGCCACGTCGCTGCTGGGCAAACCGGTGCTCGACGAGCGGCTGCCGTTCCACACCGGTGTCCTCGGTGAGGTGGGTGGTGACGCCAGTGCCCAGCTCATGGCCAGCTGCGACACCCTGCTGCTGGTGGGTACCAACGACCCGTGGACGGGGTACCTGCCGCCGCCGGGGCAGGCCCGGGTGGTGCAGATCGACATCGACGGGCGACGGGTGGGCAGCCGGTACCCGGTGGACGTACCGCTGATCGGAGACGCGGCCGAGACCCTGCGTGCGTTGATCGCCCGGATTCCTGACCGGCCCGGCCGGCAGTGGCGCCAGACGGTCGAACTGTCCGTGGACCGGTGGCGCGGCACCGCCGCCGAGCGTGCCGGGCAACCCGGGGAGCCGGTCAACCCGCGACTGCTCTTCCAGGAACTGTCACCCCGACTGCCCCGGGGCGCGGCGGTCGCCGTGGACGTCGGTTCGGTCACCTACTGGTACGCCCGGCACGTGCAACTGCCGCCCGGAGTCTCGGCGCACATCTGCGGCACCCTGGGCTCGGTCGGCTGTGCCCTGCCGTACGCGATCGCGGCGAAGCTGGCCGCGCCGGAACAACCGGTGATCGCCCTGCTCGGCGACGGCGCGATGCAGCTCACCGGACTGGCCGAGCTGATCACCGTGGCCCAGCACTGGCAACAGTGGCCCGATGCGAGGTTCGTGCTGCTGGTGCTGAACAACCGGGACCGCTCCGGGGTCGGGGACCACCGGGAGCGGCAGGCCCCGGAGGTCGCCGAGCGGCTGCCGGACGTGCCCTACGCCGGCTGGGCCCGCCTGCTCGGCCTGCACGGGCTGCGGGTGGACCGGCCGGAACTGGTCGGGCCGGCCTGGGAGGAGGCGCTGGCCGCGGACCGACCGGCCCTGATCGAGGCGGTGGTCGACCCGGTGGTGCCGCTGGATCCGCCGGAGCAGCCCTTCGCCGACCTGCGGGGCGTCCTCGCCGATGCCGACGCGGCCCGTCGGGTGCACGACCACGTGCTGCGTACCCACGTCACGGTGGACACCCGCGACCTCGGGTAGCCGGTCCCGGCCGGCGGTGCACCCGGTAGCCGGTCTCGGTCGGCGGTGCACCCGGTAGCCGGTCCCGGCCGGCGAGGTACGGGGTAGCCGGTCCGGCCCGGCGACGGCCGGAAGCACCCCGGTACGGCGGCGAACCGCCCCGGCGCGGCGAAGGGGAACGCTGTTCGGATTACCCGACCGTGGTGGTTGATGCCCCGTTTGAACCGCATCGGGGCGGGAAGCCGGGACGCGTGGCGAGCGAGCGGGGGAAGGTGGACGGGGTGCGGAGCACGCGGAATGGGGCGGTGACCGGCACCAGCCTCGCCGGGGAGCGGATCGTCGCGGCGGACAGTACCGCCCGGGTGCTGGTCGCGGTGACCGCCCGGGCGCTGCGCGACGCGGACTGCGCCGACCTCGGCCATCCGTGGGCGCTCACCCGGCTGCGCGGTGCCCCGGAGGCGGTGCGGCGGGCCGCCGTTGCCCGGGCCGCCGCGCGGGTCGCACTCCGCCCCGAGCAGGTCGACCGGGTCGATGCCGAAGGGGTCGCGCAGTGGTTGGTCGGGCAGTACCCGGAGCGGGACTACCCCGGGGTGCTGCTCGGCTCGCCGCACGGGGCGGCGGCGCATCTCGCGGTGGCCCTCGGAGTGCCCTGGCTGCCGGCCGCCTTCGAGGTGACCGCGCACTGGCCGCAGGGCGCGGTGCACGACCCGGTGGCGGCCCTGGCGCACGGTGCGCCGCTGGCCGCGCGACTGCGGTCCGCCAACCCGGACGTGCACGTCCGGCAGGTGCACTGTCCGGCCAGCCGGGGCGTGCTGGCCGGGGCGACGGTCTCCTTCGGGGTCCGCTGGCAGCGGCTGCCGGAGGCGTACGCCCGCTTTCTGGCCGAGCGGCTGGCGCCCGGCGCGCCGCTGCTCCTGCTCCGGGACGCCCGGACCTGGCCGGTACTGGACTCCGGGGCCGGGCACAGCTTCCAGGCCGGCTGCCCCGGTAGCGGCCTCGACCCGGTGGACTTCCACCCGGACAGTCGTACCCTGCGCCAGGTGCTGCGCTCGGCGGGCGCGGAGACCGACCGGTGGGAGACCCCTGCGGTCTCGTGCGCCCCCGGGTACGCCGAGCACGCGGTGGAGCCGGGCTTCGAGTTGAGCCTACGGGACTGGGCGCACCGGGGCGGCCGACCGCTGCACCGGGTGCTCTTCGGTGACCCGGACGCGCTCAGCGCGGCGACGGCGGATCTGTACCGGCGCTGGCTGCGCCGGGCCGGCAAGACGGGCGACCGGTGTGTGGTCGAGTGCGGGCGGCTGCTCGACCCGTGGCAGGTGGTCCGGGCGGGACTGGTGCCGTACTGGTGTGAGAATGCGACCCGGCGCAGTGTCGCCGGAGCGGAGTGGTGGCTGGCCGGCAGCGATCCGTTCAGTTCGGTGGACGTCCTGCCCGAGCCGCCGGGGATGCAGTCACCGGCACTGGCCGGGCTGCCCCAGTGGCTTGCGGTCGCCTCGTTCGGCCGGCTTCGTCGTGCCCTCGACCGGACCTGTGCCCGGGGCTTCCCGGTGAACGCGGTGCCGACCCGGCGGGCCACCGAGGTGCTCCGCGCCCAGCCCTGTGACCTGCCTGTCCCGCCGCCGATGCGGGTGACCGACGCCCTTGCCGCCCTCCGGGACAGCGGTACCCGCAAGAGTCTGCTGGTCTGCTGAGCGTCCATCGGCCGGTCCGGTCCGCCGCCGTCGAGTGGCGGCCATCGAAACATCCTCGCGAAAGTCCCTCTCCGTGGTTGAGTACCTACAGAGCGGGAACGCTGCGGGCTGTGATGGTGAAACCACCTTGGGTAACCAGACCCGGGCTGGCCCGATCAGCATCTCCGGTCACCTAATCGCTTCCGACCCGGCGCGCGGTACCACCGTGCCACAAACCGGTTCGTCACTCCGGGCGGGGGACCTTCCCAAGGGAGGCGTGGATGTTCGGACAGACCACCAGGGACAACACGGCCGTCACCGAGGCGGCCGGCACGGACACCAGGGCGGTTGACGACACCAGGGCCGTCGACGACACCAGCGCCGTTGCGGACACCGCAGCCGTTGCGGATGTCGTGGCCGTTACGGACCCCGGGGCCGTTACGGACGTCGTGGCCACCGGACCCGGGGCGGTCACCGACCCCGGGTCCGGTGCCGACGGTCCGACCGGACGGGACGTCGGCACGCCACCGGCCGCGCCACCGACCAACGACCGGGGTCTGGAGGATCTGGACGCCGCCGCGCTGGCGTACGCGGCCCGGATCGAGGGCCTGCCACCGGAGCGGCGCCAGGAGGCCCGTGACGACCTGGTGCGTTTCGCGTTGCCCTTCGCCGGTCGGCTGGCCCGCCGGTACCGTGGACGGGGCGAACCGCTGGAGGATCTGGAGCAGGTCGCCCGGCTCGGGCTGGTCAACGCGGTCGACCGCTACGACCCCGAGCGTGGCTCGTTCACCGCGTACGCGGCGATCACCATCGTCGGCGAGATCAAACGGCACTTCCGGGACCGGACCTGGGGCGTCCACGTGCCCCGTCGGTTGCGCGACCTGATCCTGGAGGTCGGTCAGGCCACCGCGGCGCTGACCAGCGAACTGTCCCGGGCCCCCACGGTCGCCGAACTGGCGCAACGCCTGGAGACCCCGGAGGAGGAGATCCTGGCCGCCCTGGAGTCCGCCGCCGGGTACAGCCCCGCCTCGCTCAACGCACCGGTCGGCGGGGAGAGCTCCGCCGAGTTCGGTGACCTGGTGGGGGAGTCGGACAACGACCTCGAATCGGTCGACGACCGGGTCACGGTCAGCGGACTGCTGCACCGGCTGCCCTGGCGGGAGCGGCGGATCCTGGCGATGCGGTTCTACGGCAACCAGACCCAGGCCGAGATCGCTGCCCGGTTCGGCATCTCCCAGATGCACGTCTCCCGGTTGCTGTCCCGGGCGCTGACCTGGCTGCGGCAGGCGATGCTCGCCGACACCCCGGCCCCCTGGCAGGCCGGTACGGCGGAACCGGACCAGAAGACCCGGGTCTCGGTCCGGCAGAACGGCGACCGGGTGGTCGTCGAGGTCGGTGGTGAGGTGGACCGGGACGGTGCCGACCAGCTCCGCCGGGCGATGATGGTGGCGGTCACCGGCCAGCCCAGCGAGGTCGTGGTCGACCTCACCGACGTCGGCGGGGTCGACGCGGGCGGCATCGCGGCACTGCTGGCCGGGCGGGACGCCGCCGCCCGCACCGGGGTTCCGTTGCGGCTGTCCCGGGCGAAGCCCGCAGTACGCCGCTCGCTCGCCGCAGCCGGGCTCCCGGCCCGACCGGACTGAACCCCGACCGGGACGGACTTCCGGCCGGCCGGACAGCCTCCCTCCTGTCGTCGGTCCCGGCCGACCACTGCTGGTCGGCCCGGGGCCCTATCCCGCACCAGCCTTCGATCAAAACCACCGACATCCCGGTCACCGGCCAGCCGGTGTCACACCAGCCGGGACCCGGGGCTAACCGCTGCTGCTCCTCGTCACCGGGCGCGGGCTCACCGCTGCTGCTCCTCGTCACCGGGTGCGGGGTCACCGGAGCTGTGCGGGTGCCGCCACCGCTCGCCCTCCTGCGGCGACGGCCGCCCGCCCGGCGTGTCCTCCTCCGGCGCGTCGGTGTGTTCGAAGGCGGGCCGGCGGACCTGCTCCGGCTCCGGTACCGCCACCGGCCGGGCCCCGGACTGGGGTGCCGGGTGGTGGGCCACCGCCTCGCCCGCCCCGTACGCGCCCTCGGCGCTCGGCGACTCCGGCAGCCGGTGCTCGGCGTGGAACTCCTCGGCCAGGTGCTGCGGCGGCTTGACGGTACGTTGCGGCAGGTCCCGGCCCAGGTCGGCGACGAGCGAACCGTACTTGGCGTCGAACGCCGGCCGCTCGGAGCGGATCCGGGGCATCCGGTCGAAGTTGCGCAACGGTGGCGGGCAGGTGGTGGCCCATTCCAGCGAGTTGCCGAAACCCCAGGGGTCGTCCACCGACGCCATCGCCCCGAACCGCCACGACTTCCACACGTTGTAGATGAAGAAGAGCGTGGAGGCGCCGAGGATGAACGCCGAAATGCTGGAGATCGTGTTCAGCACGGTGAACCCGTCGGTGGGCAGGTAGTTGGCGTACCGGCGGGGCATCCCCTCGCTGCCCAGCCAGTGCTGCACCAGGAAGGTGCCGTGGAAGCCGAGGAACATCGTCCAGAAGTGCGCCTTGCCGATCCGTTCGTCGAGCATCCGGCCGGTCATCTTCGGGAACCAGAAGTAGAAGCCGCCGAACAGGGCGAAGACCACCGTGCCGAACAGTACGTAGTGGAAGTGGGCCACCACGAAGTAGGTGTCGGTGACGTGGAAGTCCACCGGGGGACTCGCCAGCAGCACCCCGGTCAGGCCACCGAGCAGGAAGGTGACCAGGAAACCGATGGCGAAGAGCATCGGGGTCTCGAAGGTGATCTGTCCCTTCCACAGGGTGCCGATCCAGTTGAAGAACTTCACCCCGGTCGGTACCGCGATGAGGTAGCTGAGGATACTGAAGAACGGCAGCAGTACCTGGCCGGTAGAGAACATGTGGTGCGCCCAGACGCTCATCGACAGCACGGTGATCGCGAGCGTCGCCACGACCAGACCCTTGTAGCCGAAGATCGGCTTACGGGCGAAAACCGGGATGATCTCGGTGATGATCCCGAAGAACGGCAACGCGATGATGTAGACCTCGGGGTGGCCGAAGAACCAGAAGAGGTGCTGCCAGAGCATCGGCCCGCTCTGGGCGGCGACGAAGACGTGCGCGTCGAGCAGCCGATCGGCGGCCAGCGCCAGCAGTCCGGCGGCCAGCAGGGGGAACACCAGCAGCACCAGCACGCTGGTGAGCAGCATGTTCCAGGTGAAGATGGGCATCCGGAACATGGTCATGCCGGGTGCCCGCAGGGTCAGCACCGTGGTGATCAGGTTGACCGCGCCGAGAATGGTGCCCAGACCGGAGATCACCAGCCCGATCACCCACATGTTGGCGCCGACGCCGGGGCTGTGCTCGGCCCGGCTCAACGGTGTGTAGGCGGTCCAACCGAAGTCGGCCGAACCGCCGGGGGTGAAGAAACCGCCGACGACCAGCAGCCCGCCCATCAGGAACAACCAGTAGGCCAACGCGTTCAGCCGGGGGAACGACACGTCCGGCGCGCCGATCTGGATCGGTACCAGGAAATTGCCGAAGCCGAACGCCGCCGGGGTCGCGAAGAGCAGCAGCATCAGGGCGCCGTGCGAGGTGAACAGCTGGTTGTACTGCTCCGGGGAGAGCATCTGCATTCCCGGCCGGGCCAACTCGGCGCGCATCAGCATCGCCTGGATGCCGGCGATCAGGAAGAACACGAACGACGTGAACAGGTAGAGCAGCCCGATCTGCTTCGCGTCCGTGGTCCGCAGCAGACTGGTGATCTTGTTACCCGGCACCGCCATCCGGACCGCTCCGGGGAAGCCGCCGAAACGGGCCGGTGCGAGAAGGGCCGGCCCCCGGTCCCGGGCCGGCTCCGTGGTTACCCGTCTGGCCATCAGTGCTCACCCCGTCACGTCCGGTGGAAAGGACGGCGTGGGCTACCCGACCGAGGAGCGACGAAACCCGCCAGTCGGGTTAATTCCGGTCGCCGGCCACCGTACCGGGCAGGCCGCCCCGACCGTGGCCGAAAGGGTCAGCCGGCCGGCAGCATCGCCCAGACGACCTTGCGGTCCCCGGCGGTCAGGCTGCCCCAGCGCTGCGCCAGCTCCCGGACCAGCATCAGCCCGCGTCCCCCTCGGCGTGCGATCCTGGGGTGCGCGGGCGCACGGCGGTACCGCACCGGTCGGCCACGGCGAGGTGCAGGTACGGCGGGCGGAGGGTGAGCGTCACGTCCATCGGGGTACCGGCGTGCCGGACCACGTTGCCCACCAACTCGGTCAGTACCAGCGAGACCGGTCCCACCAGGTCCGGCAGGTTCCACCGCTCGCAGGCCTGGGCGGCCAGCTCACGGGCGCGGCGGCAGGCGCCGGCAACCGGCTCCAGTCGGGCCCACATCCGGGGCGCCGCGCTGCGGCGGGCCAGGCGCGTCGCCTCCGCGCAGTTACGGTGTACCGGGAGCGTCCGGCACGCGGTCGTCTCGGTCAGCCGCTGTGCGGTCTCGGTCGGTGGGTCGCAGAGCACCACGGGCACCGCCGGCCATTCGGCGGCCTGCCGGGCGGCGGCGGCGAACACGGACAGCGCCAGCGGGTCGGCGATCCGCAGCCCGGCGAGGTCCACGATCAGCGCGTCCGGCTGGGCCGTCAGGCACCGTTGCAGTACGCGATGGACCTGCCGGGTGGTGGTCAGATCGAGCGAACCGGCCACCCGGACCACCGTGACCGGTGGCTCGTCGTGCACCTGGCAGGTGATCCGGCTCGGCATGGGGTCCTCGTTTCCCGTCGCTGCTCGCCTGCGGAACTACCCCGGCTGGCCGTCGGCAAACCGGACGTGGCGGACGTCCCAGCAGCTCAGCGCCGTCGCCGTCGATGCCGGGTGGTGACCGCACCGAGGGCGATCATGCCTAGGCCGAGTACCAGGTGCAGCCAGTTGTCCGCGCCGTTGACCGGGATGAAGTTGGCCTCGCTGGCGGTGTCGACCACCAGCCCGTACAGCCAGAGCACCAGGTACACCGCGCCACCACCGATCAGGAAGGTCCGGGCTGCCGTGACGGTCCGTGACATGACCAGACCGGCGGCGCCGAAGAGCAGGTGCACGACGTTGTGCAGCACGGACACCTGGAACAGTCCGAACAGCTCCGCCCCGGAATGGTGGCCGGCGAAGGCCAGGTCACCGTAGTCACTGGTGATGCCGGGTACGAAGCCGAGCACACCGACCAGCAGGAAGACCACCCCGACGCCCGAGGCGGCCCGTCGTACCGGCGGGCGGTCGCCGGCCGGATTGTGCCGCCCCCGGGCGTTGGCCAGGGCTCCGACCATCGGCTCCTCCTCGTGCTCGACCGCCGTCCACCGCCGGACCGCCGTCCACCGCCGGCACCGCGTACCCAACTGTCACCCGACCAAACTGCGGTCGGGTGTAAGGAAGGGCCCCTTCTTATTGCTTTCGGTATAGGAAGGGGCCCTTCTTAACAGGTACCGAGTTCAGGCGGCAGCCGGAATCCGTGGCGCCCCGGCGAGTTGCCGAACCCGCTCGTAGAGCTGCACGTACTGCGTCGCCATCATCGACGGGGTGAACCGGGAGGCTGCCACCTGCCGGCACTCGGCCGGTTCCAGCAGGCTGGCCGCGAGCACCAGCTCGCCCAGCTCCTCCGCGTCGGTGGTGAGCAGCCCGGTCCGGCCGTGCTCGATCAGTTCCGGCAGGCAGCCCCGGGCCGTCGCCACCACCGGGGTACCCAGCGCCAGCGACTCGACCACCGCCGTACCGCCCGGCTCCTCCCACCGCAGCGGGAACAGCGCCACCCGCGCGGTGGCCACCAGGTCGTCCCGCTCGGCCCCGGCGACGGTACCGACCCAGCGCACCCGTTCCCCGTCCACGTGCGGGGCCACCTCGTCGAGGAAGAACCGGACATCCGGGTTCTGGCGTGCCTCGTCACCGGCCGCCGCCAGATCCTCCGGCCGGTGGTACGGCCCGACCGGGCCGGCGAGCACCAGCGGGAACCCGACCCGCTGGGCTAGTCGGGCGCCCACGTCCTGCCCCTTGCCGGGGTTGATCCGGCCGAGGATGACCGCATGGTCGCCCTTCTCCGGCTGCGGTGCCCGGTCGGCGTCGACCGCCAGCGGGGTGGCCAGGTGCACGTGGCCGACCGAGTGTTCCCGCAACGCCCGGGGCGCGCGGGCGAGCTGCGAGGCGGACACCCCGTTGACCCGTACCCGGTCCCCGCCGTCGAGGTGGCCGTAGAGCGCGGGGTGCTTGGCCAGGTCCCAGTGCAGGGTGTGCAGCGCCGGTGGCCCGTCCGGACCCATCGCGGCGAGGGTAGCCAGCCCGACCGCCTCCACGTGGTCGTGCACCAGGTCGATGTCGGTCCGCTCGCGCAGCGCCCGGACCACCCCGTTCAGGTGCGCCTGGGCGACCCCGCACACCTGGTTGTACGGGCGTTGCAGATTGGCGAACTGCCCGTCGTCGAAGACCGACAGTCGCTCCTCGACCGGCAGGGTGCTGGTGCCCACCGAGGCGAGCACCACCCGGACGCCGAGCCGGCGCAGTTCCGGTACCAGGGTGGCGATGACGTTCTCGATCCCGCCGTAACCCGGGGGCGGTACGGACAGCCACGGACCGGCGTTCATCAGGACGGTGAGGCTCATCGGTGCGGGTTCCTTCCCTCGGCGGTCGTGGTCGGGGCCGGGGTTAGGTCGGGCTTCATGCCGCGACCCGGGGCCGGGGGTATGTCGGGCTTCATGCCGCAACCTGACGGCGGGGTACGAGGTGCCGCAGTTCGGCCAGCGGCGGGCGTTCCTGGACCGACACGTCGGTGACCACGATCTCCCGGTCCAGGTTCGGCAGGCTGTCCGAGCCGCCCCGGCGGAACTGGGTCAGCAGACCGGCCGGTGGGACGTCGGTGGTGACCAGACCCCGGCGGCGCAGCCGCGACCAGGCGGTCAACATGATCTGTGCCGCCATCCGGCCCAGCGCCTCGGTGTCCTGGTGCCGGTGCTTGCGTTCGCCCAGATCGACCTGGGTGAGGGCGTCCAGACCGACCAGGTCGAGCAGGTCGATCAGCATGGCCGTCTCCACCCCGTAGCCGGACACGAAGGGAATCTGTTCCAGCACCGCCCGGCGGCCCGCGTACTCGCCGGCCAGGGGCTGCACGAAACCGGACAGCTCCGGCCAGAAAAGGTTGAGCAGGGGGCGGGCCATCAGTTCGGTCACCCGGCCGCCGCCGTCCGGTTCGATGCTCGCCGAGCCGACCAGCGGCCGGTGGTAGAAGCCCTTGACGAAGGTCACCGACGGGTCGGTGAGCAGCGGCCCCAGCAGGCCGGTGACGAAGTGCGGGCGGAACTCGCGCAGGTCGGCGTCGATGAAGGCGACAACGTCGCCCTCCGCGGCGGCCAGCCCGGCCCAGAGCGCGTCACCCTTGCCGGTCAGCCGGGGCAGCCCACGGGTCATCTCGTCCTGGCTGACCACGTACGCGCCGGCGGTGCGGGCCACCGTCGCGGTCCGGTCCGTCGACCGGGAGTCGACCACGATCAGCTGGTCGACCAGGGGCACCCGGTCCATCAGGTGCTCGCGGATGGTGGAGACGATCGCGCCGACCGTCGCCTCCTCGTTCCGGGCGGGCAGCACGATGCTGACCCGGCTGCCGGTTTTGGCCTGCAGAAGTCCCCGTGCACTCCACTGACCTGCCGAGTGGGTGCGGTAGGTGGCCCAGGCCTCCACCACAGGTGAGACAGTCGGTTCTAGGTGCCGCACCGGCACACCCCCCGTTCAGGAGTCGTAAGACAGCGGGTCTGCTTTTCCCACCGCTGGCCGAACGCTAACCGCATCCGTCCCGTCATCTTGATCTCCCGGTCCCGCGGGATGGTTCCCGTGGTGGAGGTTTGGTGGCGTCCCGGCCGGTGGCGGGAGGTTTGGTGCCGTCGCTACGGGGCAGAGCAGTCGCCAGACCTTTTCGCGATCGTCACGGTTGGGGGCTGCTGGATGCGTACGTGCCGGGTGGGGCTGGTCGGGGCCGGAGGGGTGGCCCAGCGTCACGCGCGGGTGCTGACCGGGTTCGAGAATGTCGAACTGGTCGGCGTGACCGACGTTGCCGCCGCAGCCGCCGGCCGGCTCGTCGAGGAGCACGGCGGTCGGTTCTTCCCCGACATCGATGGGTTGTTGGACGCGGGCGTGGACGCGGTGTACGTCTGCGTGCCGCCGTTCGCCCACGGCCCGGTCGAGGAGGTGGTCCTCGCCGCCGGCCGGCCGATGTTCGTGGAGAAGCCGGTGGCGGTCGACCTGGCCACCGCCGAGCGGATCGGCGCGCTGGTCGCCGAGCGGCGGACGCTGACCGCCGTCGGTCACCACTGGCGCTACCTGCACGTTGTCGAGCAGGCCCGGGAACTGCTCGCCGACCGGCCGGTCCGGATGGTCAGCGGCGCCTGGCTGGACAAGGTCCCGCCGGTGGACTGGTGGTGTCACCGGGACAGCTCTGGCGGGCCGGTGGTGGAACAGGCCGCCCACGTGCTGGACCTGCTGCGGGTGCTGGTCGGTGAGGTGGCGGAGGTGACCGCCTACGGCGACGGCAACCCGCCGCCGGTCGAGGGCGCGGACATCGACGCGGTGACCGTGGCGGCGCTGCGGTTCGACAACGGCGCCGTGGGCACCCTCGCCTCGGCCTGCGTACTCGGCTGGAAGGAGCGCGCCGGGCTGGAGATCCTCGCCGACGGGCTGGCCCTGACCCTGGCCGAGGACGGCCTGATTGTGCGGGACGCCGACGGCGAGCGGAGCTACCCGGCCGACCCGGACGGCGCGCGTACCGCCGTGGACCGGGCCTTCATCGACGCGGTGCGCGGGGTGGGCGACGACATCCGGGTGCCGTACCCGGAGGCGCTCGCCACCCACCGGCTGGCCTGTGCGGTGGCGACGTCCGCCCGGCAGGGCCGACCGGTCCGCCCGGCGGCGGGCGAGCCGAGCACCACGACCACGGAGACGGGGGTACCGGCACATGTCTGACCAGGTGGTGGTGGTCACCGGACCGGGGCGGGTCGAACTGCGCGACGAGGAGCCGGCGGCCCTGCGCGACGGCATGTTCCGGGTGGAAACCCGCTACAGCGGCGTCTCCGCCGGGACCGAACTCAGCTACGTCAAGGGCACCAACCCCTACCTCTCGGTCAGCTGGAACGCCGACCTCGGAGTGTTCCAGCCGGGCCGGGCGAGCACCCCGTACCCGGTCACCCGGCTGGGCTACATGCAGGTGGGGCAGGTGGTGGAGAGCCGTACCCCGGCCATCGCCGTGGGCACGGTCGGCGCCATGACCTACGGTCACCGCACCGGGTACGTCGCCGACCCGATCGCGGAGCGGTTCGTCCCGCTCCCCGACGACCTCGACCCGCTGCTCGGGGTCTACGTCGCCCACATGGGCCCGATCTGCGCCAACGGACTGCTGCACGCCGCCGCCGACCTGTGCGGCCCGGACGTGCGGACCCTCGGCGACGGGGTACGCGGTCGCCGGGTCGCCGTCACCGGGGCCGGCGTGGTCGGCCTGCTCACCGCCCTGCTGGCCCGCCGGCACGGTGCCGCCTCGGTGGTCGTGGTCGACCCCACCGCGCAGCGCCGGCAGGTCGCCGAGGCGCTCGGGCTGGAGACGCTGGACCCGGAGGCCGACGACCCGGCGGTGGTCCTGAAGACCCGCTGGGCGCACACCGCCGGGGACCGGGGCGCCGACGTGGTCTTCCAGTGCCGGGGGCAGGCTTCCGCGTTGCACCTGGCGCTGCGCCTGCTGCGACCCCAGGGCACCGCGATCGACCTCGCGTTCTACCAGGCCGGCGCGGACGAGGTGCGGTTCGGCGAGGAGTTCCACCACAACGGGCTGTCGCTGCGCTGCGCGCAGATCGGGCGGGTACCCCGGGGACTCGCCTCCACCTGGGACCGGGAGCGGCTCTCGGCGGAGACCATCGACCTGCTCCGGGTCGACGGCGAACTGATCCGCAAGCACCTGGTCTCGGCGACCGTACCGCTCGAGGAGGCACCCACCCTCCTCACCGAGCTGGCCGAACGCCGCCGGCACGAACTACAGGTGGTGTTCACCCGCTGAACCGGGTGGACGGTCCGGTTACCGTGATCGGATGACCACGGTCGCCACCCGTCGAGTCGGGCTGTCCGCGCTCCTGCCCTATCTCCGTGACCACCGGCGCATCCTGCTCGGGGTGGCGGTGCTGTCGCTGCTCGGCGCGGGTGCCTCGCTGGCCCAGCCGCTGCTCACCCGGACGGTACTGGACTCGGTGTCCGCGTCCCGGCCGGTCACGGCGGTGGTGGCGCTGCTCGTCGGGCTGCTGGTCGTCGGTGCCGCACTGGAGGGGGCCCGCAACTACCTGCTGCAACGCACCGCCGAAGGGCTGGTGCTCGGCACCCGCCGCCGCCTCGCCGGGCACCTGCTCCGGCTGCCCATCCCCGAGTACGACCAGCGCCGTACCGGGGACCTGCTCTCCCGGGTCGGGGCGGACACCACCCTGCTGCGGGCGGTGGTGACCTCCGGGCTGTTCGAGATGGTCACCGGGGCGGTGATGGTGGTCGGCGCGGCCACCGCGATGGTCCTGCTCGACCCGCTGCTGTTCGGGGTGACCCTGCTCGGGGTGGCCGCCGGGCTGTCCGTCGCGCTGATCTTCGCCCGCCGGGTGCGGGGCCTGGCCGAGCAGGCCCAGGTCCGGATCGGGGAGATGACCTCGGCGGTGGAACGGGCCATCTCGGCGGCCCGGACGATCCGGGCCAGCCGGGCGGAACAGCGCGAGACCGAGACGGTCACCGCCAGCGCCGAGCAGGCGTACGCGGCCGGGCTGCGGGTCGCCCGGGTGCAGGCGGTGGTCGGCCCGGTCGGCACGATCACCGTGCAGGGGGCGTTCCTGCTGGTCCTCGGCTTCGGCGGGGCCCGGGTGGCGGCCGGCGCGATCAGCGTCGGTGACCTGGTCGCCTTCATCATGTTCCTGTTCTTCCTGGTCGTGCCGCTCGGGCAGGCCCTGGGCGCGTACACCCAGCTCCAGGCCGGGCTCGGCGCGCTGCAACGCATCCAGGAGGTGCTCGACCTGCCGGTCGAGGGGGCCACGGACACCCGGGTCACCGTGCGGGACCGGGACGGCGGCGCGGCTGGCGGAGCGCAGCGCGACCCCCGGCGGCCGGCGCCGGTCACCGCCCCCGGCGGGGCGGCCCTGGAGTTCGACCGGGTCGGGTTCCGCTACCCGGCGGGTGGGGCGGCCGTGCTGCACGACGTGACCTTCACCGTGCCGGCCGGCACCCGGACCGCGCTGGTCGGCCCGTCCGGCGCCGGCAAGTCCACCCTGCTGGCCCTGGTCGAACGCTTCTACGAGGTGACCGCCGGGAGCCTGCGGGTCGGCGGGGTCGACCTCCGTGACCTGCCCCGGGACGCGCTGCGCGCCCAGCTCGGCTACGTCGAGCAGGAGGCCCCGGTGCTCGCCGGCACGTTGCGGCAGAACCTGATGCTCACCGCCCCCGACGCCGACGCCGACCGGCTGCTCGCCGCGCTCGACGAGGTCAACCTCACCCATCTGGTCACCCGCACCGACGACGGGCTGGACGTCCAGGTCGGCGAGGGTGGGGTGCTGCTCTCCGGCGGGGAACGGCAGCGGCTGGCCATCGCCCGTACCCTGCTCGCCGGGCCGCCGATCCTGCTGCTCGACGAGCCCACCAGCAACCTCGACGCGCGCAACGAGGCGGCGCTGCGTCGGGCGATCGACGCGGTCGCGGTCCGGCGCACCCTGCTGATCGTTGCGCACCGGCTCGCCACCGTCGTCGACGCCGACCAGATCGTCGTGCTCGACGGCGGCCGGGTGGTCGGGCTCGGTACCCATGATCAACTGACCGCCACCAACCCGCTCTACCGGGAGCTCGCGGCCCATCAGCTCCTGGTCAGCTGAGGGCCGCCGCACCGGTCGCCGAACGCCGGTTCGGGCCGCCCCGCCGAACCGGGAAGCCGGGCCGCACGGACCGGTCGTTGTCGCGTACCGTTTCCGGTCATGGGTGTGTCGCAACGGTTGAGAAGCAGGTTCCGGCGGTTCCTCCAGCGTCCGGGTACCACGGTTGACCTGGCCCCGCTGGCCAAGCTGCTGCCGGCGATCGAGGCGCGGGAGGAGGAGCTCGCCGCGCTCGACGACGCCGAGCTGACCGAGGCCGCCGGCCGGGCCGAGGACTACACCGAGATCTGCGCGGTGGGCCGCGAGGCCGCCCGGCGTGGCCTCGACCAGCGGCCGTACGACGTGCAGCTGCTCGGCGCGATGGCGCTGCTCTCCGGGAAGGTGGCCGAGATGGCCACCGGTGAGGGTAAGACCCTGACCGCCACGATTGCCGCGTACGGGCACGTCCAGCTCGGTAACGGACCGGTGCACGTGCTCACCGTCAACGACTACCTGGCCCGGCGGGACGCCGAGTGGATGGAACCGGTCTACACGCTGCTCGGGCTGACCGTCGGCTGGGTGACCGAGGCGTCCACCCCGGCGGAGCGCCGGGAGGCGTACGCGAAGGACGTCACCTACGTCTCGGTCAGCGAGGGCGGCTTCGACTTCCTGCGCGACCAGCTGGTCACCGACATCGCCGACCGGGTGCAGCCCAAGCTGGCCTGCGCCATCGTCGACGAGGCCGACTCCATCCTGATCGACGAGGCCCGGGTGCCCATGGTGCTCGCCGGTGCCGTCACGGGCGAGCAGGACCCGGTGCACGCCGCCGCCGCAGTGGTCCGGGGCCTGCGGGCCGGGGCGCACTACACGGCCGCCGAGGACGGCCGCAGCGCCGCCTTCACCAACGCCGGCCTGTCGGTGATCGAGGCGAAGCTCGGCATCGACCTCTACGCCGAGGAGAACGTCGAGCAGCTCTCCGCGGTCAACGTGGCGCTGCACGCGCACGCCCTGCTGCACCGGGACGTGGACTACATCGTCCGGGACGGCGGCGTCGAGCTGATCGACGAGATGCGCGGCCGGGTCGCGCAGCGCCGCCGCTGGCCGGACGGGCTCCAGGCGGCGGTGGAGGCGAAGGAGGGGCTGGACGCCACCGCCGAGGGCGAGGTGCTCGGCACCATCAGCGTCCAGGCGTACATCGGGCTCTACCCGACCATCTGCGGCATGACCGCGACCGCGGTGCTCGTCGGTGACCAGCTCCGCGAGTTCTTCTCGCTGGAGGTCGCGGTCATCCCGTCGAACACCCCGTGCGTCCGGGTCGACGAGCCGGACCGGATCTACGCCACCCGGGCGGAGAAGGAGGAGGCGCTGATCGAGGAGATCAAGCGCTGCCACGACAAGGGTCGCCCGGTGCTCGTCGGTACGCTCGACGTGAAGGAGTCCGAGCAGCTGGCTGCCGGCCTGAACGCCGCTGGGGTGCCGTGCGTGGTGCTCAACGCCAAGAACGACGACGCCGAGGCGGCGATCATCGCCGAGGCCGGCGCGTACGGCGCGGTGACGGTTTCCACCCAGATGGCCGGTCGGGGCGTCGACATCCGGCTCGGTGGCAGCGACCAGTCCGACCGGGACCGGGTCGCCGAGCTGGGCGGTCTCTACGTGATCGGCAGCGGCCGGCACGACAGCCGGCGGGTCGACGACCAGCTGCGCGGTCGCGCCGGACGGCAGGGCGACCCGGGCGGCTCGGTCTTCTTCGTCAGCCTGGAGGACGACCTGGTGACCCGGCACGCCGCCGACGCCATCCCGCCGTCGCCCCGGATGAACGCCGACGGCCTGGTCACCGACGACCAGGTGGACTTCGCGGTGGAGCACGCGCAGCGGGTCGCCGAGGGCGTCAACCACGAGATCCACCGCAACACCTGGCGCTACGGCGTGGTGATCGAGCAGCAGCGCAAGGCGCTCGCCGAGCGGCGGGAGCGGCTGCTCACCACCGAGGTCGCCGCGCTGATGCTGATGGACCGGTTCCCGGAGCGGACCAAGGAGATCGACGAGGACGTGCTGTCCCGGGCGGCCCGGTCCATCGCCCTCTACCACCTCGACCGGCTCTGGGCCGAGCACCTGGCCGAGCTGTCCGAGGTACGCGAGGGGGTGCACCTGCGGGCGCTGGGCCGGCTCGACCCGCTCGACGAGTTCCACCGGGCGGCGGTGCCGGCGTTCAACGCCCTGGTCCCGGAGATCGAGGCACGCACCGTGGCGACCTTCGAGGAGACCGAGTTCGACGAGGACTGGCAGCCGGACGAGTCGAAGCTGGTCCGGCCGAGCGCGACCTGGACCTACCTGGTCCACGACAACCCGTTCGGGTCGGAGCTGGACCGCCTGATCGCCTCGGTGGGTCGACGGCTCGGCGGTGGTCGCTGACCGGTGCTGGCGGTCGGTTCCGGCCGACTGTGAGCAATGCCCCTTCCCGGGACTTTCCGGCCCGGGAAGGGGACCGGTCGCGCACAGTTTGACGGGGCGACGGGTCGGGTACTAGCCCGGGTCCGTAGAGGCGGGAGAGATCACCATGACAGATCAGGCACGAACCGGACGTACCGCGTCGGACGCGGTGGTGGCGGAGGCGCTGCCGAGGTGAGACTCCAGACTCAGCGGGACAGCACCGGGTTGGGGGTGCTGGAGACCGCGGCGCTGCTGCGTGAGCTGACCGCCGGTCTCATCGCGGTGGACGACTTCGACGAGGCGTTGCGCCGACTGGTCCGGATCGGGCGGGAGGCCGTCGACGGGGTGACCGGTTGCGGCTTCACGGTGTTGCGGGCCGGTTCCGCCGCCGACGGTGCCGCCTCGGACAGCCGGCTGGCTGAACTGGACGGGATCGCCCACGGGCCGGACTCCCCGCCGATGGCCGCGATTCGGCGGCGGGAGATGGTCCTCGCGGAGGATCTGCTCGCCGAGGAACGCTGGCCGGTGTGGACGCAGCGGGCCCAGGAGTTGGGGGTACGCAGTGTCCTCTCCGCTCCGTTGGACATCGACGACCAGGTCATCGGCGCGGTCAACCTCTACGGTGACCAGCCGCGCAGCCTCACCGCCCACCAGCAGTTGACCGCGATGCTGCTGGCTGAGCACGCCGGCCTGCTGCTCGCCGCGGTACGCGACCGGGCCCGGCAGGCGGCGCTCGCTGCCGAGCCGGCCGAGCCGTTGATCGACGGGGAGGTGGTCGCGCAGGCCGTCGGGGTGATCATGACCCAGCGGGGGTGCCCGGCGCCGGAGGCGCTCCAGGTGCTGCGAAGTGCCGCCACCGCGCTCTCCATCCCGCTGCGCGAGGTCGCCGAGCGGTTGCTCGCCACGGTGGTGCGTACCCGGGAGACCTGACGGGCCGGCACGGTACGGGTTTCGGTTTTGCCCCGGTGACGCCCGGGTAGCAAGCTGGAAGCCGTGCCGTGCGCACCGACCTGGGGAGGTCCGAGATGGAGAGTCGTCTACGGGTACAGGGACATCCGATCCAGCCCATGCTGGTGACGTTCCCGTTCGGACTCTTCGTCTGCGCTGCGGTCTTCGATCTCGCCGACGTGATCGGCGGTCCGGCCTTCCTGGGCCAGGTCGGCTACTGGACCGCGGTCGCCGCGCTGGTGGCCGCCGCACTGGCCGGCATCGCGGGCATGGTCGACCTCTGGGATGCCCGGCCGGGGCCCACCCGCCGGACCGCCATCCTGTTCAACCTGGCGAATGTGCTGATGGCGGTCCTCTTCGTGCTGGTCAGCCTGATCCGTGCCCAGGCACCCGAGCAGGGGGCGACCGGCGGGATGGTCGCCGTGGAGGTGGTGGCGCTCGGTGTCGGCGCGGTCGGCGTGTGGCTCGGCACCCGACTGGTCCAGCAGTTCGACGCGCGTCGTACCGAGCCGACCAGTCTGGACGCGCTCAGCCGGGTGGTCGGCTCCGGCCCCGGAAGCATCCGTCGCGCCGCCTGACCACGGGGCCCGGCTGACCACGCGGTGGCTTGCCTGACCACTCGGGGGCCCCGGCCGGCCAGCACCGCCGGTCTCCGCTGCCGGTCCCGGGACCGGAATTGTGTTGCGTGACGGAATGCCCGGTTTCCACACTGGCGCGATGACGAGTGCCGCCACCTTCGAGGAACTGCTCACCGAGGGCGCCACCGTCCCGGTCGACGGCTGGGACTTCTCCTGGTTCGCCGGGCGGGCCACCGAGGAACGCCCGCCCTGGAGGTACCACCGGCTGCTGGCCGACCGGATGAGCCGCGCCACCGCCGCCCTCGACCTGGAGACCGGCGGCGGTGAGGTGCTGGCGGGTATCCCCCGGCCGCCCGCCCTGCTGGTGGCCACCGAGTCCTGGCCGCCGAACGTGGCGGTGGCCCGACGCAACCTGCGGCCGGTGGGCGGGACGGTGGTCGCCACCGGTGAGGCCCGGCCGCTGCCGTTCCGGGACGACTGCGTCGACCTGGTGGTCAGCCGCCACCCCGTGCACACCCCGTGGTCGGAGATCGCCCGGGTGCTGGTCCCCGGCGGGAGGTTCCTGTCCCAGCAGATCGGCGCGGGCACGGTCCGGGAGTTGGCCGAGGCGGTCCGTGGCGTGCGGCAGGACGGGCCGGGCCGGGCGGACCAGCAGACCGGGCAGGCGGTAGCCGCCGCAGCGGCGGCCGGTCTCCGGGTGGTCGACCTACGGAAGGCCACCCTGCGGATGGCCTTCCACGACATCGCGGCGGTGGTGCACTTCCTGCGCAAGGTCGTCTGGACCGTGCCCGACTTCACCGTCGAGCGCTACCGGCCACAGCTCGCCCGGCTGCACAAGCGGATCGTCGCCGAGGGGGAGTTCGTGGCGTACGCCCGGCGGTTCCTGATCGAGGCGGTCAAGCCGGTGTGACGGTGGGGCGGTCAAGCCGGTGTGACGGTGGGGCGGTCAAGCCGCTGTGACGGTGGGGCGGTCAAGCCGCTGTGACGGTGGGCGCAAGGCCGGTCTCACCGGTGTCCCCGGGCGTGGTCCGATGCCCGGTCTCACCGGTGCCCCCGGGCGTGGTGCGCGGCGAGCACATCGTCGCCGAAGTCGCTCGCCGGTCGGCGCAGCACGGTGTGCGCGTGGTTGCCGTCGACGCTGGTGTTGTCGTACTCGATGAGCAGGTCGTCGCCCTGGATCCGGTAGTAGTGCCGGTGCCCTGGACCGGTCGGGCCGGCCCAGGCGAAGTGCAGTCCGCCGCCGGAGATCCGGGCCGCCTCCCGGGCGGCCAGTTCCGGTGGCAGCCGGTCCAGGTAGAGCGCCACCACCTGGTCGAGCAGGGCCCGGCCGGTCGGGCCGAGCCGGGCCGCGTCGACGCCGAGCGGCTCGACCGGGCCGGACACCCGGGGCCGGGTGGCGCTGATGATGTCCGCCGGGGCCTCGTCGTCAACGATCGCCGCCGCCCGGCCGGCCGGACCGAGCGACTCCAGCAGGGCCCGCGCCAGATCCTCCTCGGGGGCCAGCGGACGGCAGACCGGTCGCCCCGCATAGTCCACCCGGGCCGGGTTGGCGCCGAAGAAGAGCGGCGCGGGGGAGACCAGGTCCCCGACCACCGTCATGGTCACCGAGAGGTGGTGCCCCTCCAGCCGCCACGACCACGGCTCGTCGGAGTCCGGGGTACCGAAGATCGCGATCCAGTAGTCGCCGCTGTGCCGTCCGCGCCGCCAACCCTCCGCCCGGTCCAGCACCTCCTCCAACGCGATGATCGTCATCGCCTGGGCGTACGCGTGCGGACTCAGCGCGGTGGCCAGCAGCCGGTGCACGGCCTTCCGGCCGGCCCGGTCCAGGTCGGCCAGGCAGGCCCCGGGGCGGGGCCGTGGCCGGTACTCCAGCCAGCGTCGGGCGGCGTCGTCGGTGAACGGGTACGTGGCCGCCTCGCGGGTCGGGCCGTCGAGCGCGCCCAGCAGCGCCGACGCGGCCGACCGCATCTGTTCCGGTACGGAATTCTCCACCGGTTCTGTATACCCGCTTTCCCGTCAGCGTCCGGGACGGCCCGTACGGACCGTCAGCCGGTGGACAGCCCGGGCCCGCTGCCGGCCGGGTCACCGGTGCCGTCGTAGACGTACACCAGCAATGACCGCCCGTGGTGCTCCTGGCTCCGGGTGGTCCGCAGGTAGCGCTGCATCAGGCCGTCCAACTCCAGTTGGACGATCGCCGCGTCCTCGGCCACGAAGAGCGTTCCGTCGCGGGGCCCGCCGAGCAGCAGGGCGTCGGGTTCGTCCGGCTCCGTCATGGCCGACCGGCTACCCGGTCACCCGCCGGTCAAACCGTCCGCCCGGTGCGGCCGGCCCGGAACGCAGCAGGGCGAGCATCTCCGGCAGGTCGGGCCGTCGGGTAAGTTGGCCCCGCTGTTAGGAAGGGGCCCTTCCTCTACCAAAAACGATAAGAAGGGGCCCTTCCTTCCATCCTGGAGGGGCGATGGACGACCTGGTGTACGTGGGCAACGCGGGCGTGGACGGTGCGACCAACGCTGGTTGGCTGCTCGGTCACTTCATGCCGGTGGGCACCGACGTACGGCACAGCACCGATGTGGAGATCAAGTGGGGGATGCACCCGATCGGTGACACCCGGGCCCAGTGGGTCCGGGGTGAGCAGCGGACCGCGCTGCTGGTGCTGATCAGCGGGCGGTTCCGGGTCGAGTTGCCGGACCGGACGGTACGCCTGACCTCTCCGGGCGACTACGTGGTGTGGGGGCGCGGTGTCGACCATTCGTGGTACGCCGAGACCGAGGCGGTGGTGCTGACCGTCCGGTGGCCGTCCGTGCCCGGTTACCGGGTGCCGGATTCGGTCACGGCCGGTACCGCCGCAGGCTTCGCCCGCTGATTCCGCCCGGGCGCGGCCCGCGTCCGCTGGTACGCCACCTACCGCAGGTCGGCGCCCAGTGGGGCCGCCTCGGTGGCCGCGTTCGCGGCCTCCTCCGTCCACGGGGAGATCCGGCCCGTCCGGGGGCGGGGTACCGGCATGTCCCGCATCGGCACGTACACCCGTGCGTCGACCGCCTCGGCCAGCAGCAGGGCGGCGACCAGGCTGCTCGGTCGTCGGGTCGGTTCCTCGGCCAGGCAGCGGTGGATGAGGTCGGTGACGCCGGCGGGTAGCCCCTCGACCGGTGGCAGCGGGTCGGGTTCGACCTGCCGGGGCGAGCGGAGCAGACCCGGTGCGGTCGCCGGTGGCCAGGGCAGCCGTCCGGTCAGGCAGAGGTAGAGCAGCACGCCGAGGGCGTACATGTCGGCGGCCGGGGTGGCGGCGGTGCCGTCGAAGCTCTCCGGCGCGGTGTACGCGGGTGTCCCGAGCACCGTGCCGTCGTCGGCGTCCCGCCGTCCGGCGGGGGTGGCGATGCCGAAGTCCAGCACCTTCGCGCCGGCGGGGGTGAGGATGATGTTGCCCGGTTTGATGTCGCGGTGCACGATGCCGTGGGTGTGGGCGGCGGCCAGCGCCGCGCTCACCTCCGCTCCCACCCGCAGGGCGATCCGCCAGTCGAGTGGACCGGCCGCCAGGTGGGCGCCGAGGGTCTCGCCCTCGACCAGTTCCATGACGATGTACGGCACCTGCTGGTCCGGGGGCAGGGTGGAGGTGCCGAAGTCGTGCACGCCGGCCACGTTGGGGTGGACCAGCCGGGCGGCCGACCGTGCCTCGGTCCGGACCCGGTCCACGCGCCGGTGGCCGGTGCCGTCCCGCTCCGGTGCCATGATCTTGATAGCCACCGGCCGGTCCAGCACGCGGTCGTGTCCGCGCCACACCTCCGACATGCCGCCGAGCCCGATGCGCTGCTCGAGCCGGTAGCGCCCGCCCAGCGTTCGCATGCTGTTCCTCCCGCCCTGTCCCACACCGTGCCCGTACGGCGTCATGTTTCCGGTACCCCGGCTCTGAGCTGGGCAAACCACGGGGTGGTTCGTACGGGTGTGCCAATCGGCGGTAGGGTGGCGGGATGACCGGCGTCGCGTACCAGCCGTCCATGCTCGATCTGGCGGAGGCCGGGCCGGGGCTCGCGCCACTGGCCGGGCTGCGCCGACACGAGCTGGACCGTGGCGCGTGGGTGGACCACCTGCCCGGCTGGGTCAGAGGTTCCGACGTCGTGCTGGAGACCCTGCTGCACCGGGTCGACTGGCGCGCCGAGCGGCGCCGGATGTACGACGGCGAGGTCGACGTGCCCCGGCTGCTGCGCTGGCATGCGGCCCGGGAGCGGTTGCCGCACGAGCTGCTCACCCGGGCCCGGGAGGAGCTGAACCGGCACTACGCGCCCGAGCCGGGGGAGCGGTTCGTCACCGCCGGCATGTGCCTGTACCGCGACGGACGGGACAGTGTCGCCTGGCACGGGGACACCCACGGGCGCTCGGCCCGGGTGGACACGATGGTGGCCATCGTGTCGTTCGGTGCGCCCCGGCCGTTGCTGCTGCGCCCGCGTGGCGGCGGGGCGGGTCTGCGCTTTCCGCTCGGGCACGGCGATCTGGTGGTGATGGGTGGCTCGTGCCAACGGACCTGGGAGCACTGCGTGCCGAAGACCACCCGCCCGGTCGGGCCCCGGGTCAGCGTGCAGTTCCGCCCCGCCGGGGTCGCCTGACCGGTGTCGGTACGGTGACGCCGGCCGTCGTGATCCTTGTCACGAGCATGGCCGTCGGGATTGGACGTGTCGTAGCGGCCGGCCGTCCGGTCCGGTCCGGTGTCGGCACCCGTCCTCATCGGAATCCGGCGTGTGCCGGCGGCGTCGTTGCCGTGCCGCTGTTGCCGTGCCGCCGGGGCCCGGCCCCTCGCCGTCGTCCCTCGGCCGGGGCCGGTCAACGCCGCTGACCAGCGCCTTCGATGCGTCGCCGCAGGGTCCGGCCGGGTCGGTGACCGGTCTGCCGTCGGGGTCGCCGGGTCGCCCGGTTGCGGGCGGCAAGCGGTGCCGTCGCCCGGCGGCCCGCTGGCGGAGCCACCGGAGATGATGGCAAGGATCAATTGCTCGGAACTGCTCCGGCAAGGGAAGTCAACAAGATCACCGCAGGTCGCCGTAGGTTCGCCGTTATTGCCGCGTTTTTATGACTAAATCGCCATGCCGGCCTGGGGGAAAAATCTTCGAGGGCTGCGGTACATATTTTCCACGAAGTGGTGGCATCTTTTTCGGCGGCGTCGGCATCCGCCGGATTTGGCGCCGCCGGCAGGTCAATCCGGCCGACAAAGCGGACTTTAATGGTCAAGATGTGCGGTTGCCATCGATCCACACGTTCCGGAGAAGGGTCGGGCATCCGGCGCCCTCCCGGCGGCCGGACCGGCTCCGAACGATCGGCCATTTGCACCTAGCAATGCTCGCGTTTGGTGTCGTAGGGTTCCCGTCAGCACCCCACCGACGGCGGAATGGGCCGCTGCATTAATCATTGCTGATCGGTCAATTGCGGAGTGTCCATGGAACGTTCGGTCGAGTTTCCCCCGCCGGTCGGCCCCGACTGGGTCGACGAGATCCTGCTGGCGGGTCGCCCATCGGACGTGTGCCTGCGCCTGCCGGAGACCGTCGACCGGGCCACCCTGCGTCTGCTGGTGACCGAGGCGCAGGACCGGCTGGCCGCCGCCGGGCTGCGCCGGGGCGGTGCCGCCGCCCTGCGCCTGCCGCCCTCCCTGACGTACGTGGTCAACCTGCTCGCCGTCTGGCGCCTCGGTGCCCAGGCCGTCCTGCTGGATCACCGGCTCACCGACTTCGAAGTGGACCGGGCGGTGGAACGCCTGCACCCGCAGGTCATCATCAGCGTCCGGAAGGCCGGTGGCGGGGCGCTGCGCGTCTTCGTCGACGTCGACGAGACCGTCACGCCGCTCGGCGACCGGCCGGCCGGTACCGACCACGCGGTGGTGCAGCTCAGCTCCGGCTCCACCGGACCGTCCAAGGTGATCGGCCGTACCGCCGCCGACCTGGTCGCCGAGATCCGCCGGTACACCCGGATCGACGGGGTGCCCCGCAGCGGCGAGCGGATCATCCTGCTGCCGTCGATGGTGCACGTCCTCGGGCTGGTCGGCGGTCTGATGTACGGCCTGCACGCCGGGGTCGAACTGGTCCCACCACAGCGGCTCAGTGGTGACGCCATCGTGGCCGCCATCGCCGCCCAGGACACCCCGGCCACCGTACTCGGCGTGCCCTTCCACATCGGACTGCTCGCCTCCACCACCCCGCCCGGGCCGCTGCCCCAGTTCGTCCGGATGACCACCGGCGGTGAACTCGTCCCCCGGGCCACCGCCGAGGCGCTCATCGACCGGTTCGGCATCACCCTGGGCAACATGTACGGCATGACCGAGGTCGGGGTCATCGGCACCGACCTGTACGGCCGGCACCGCCCGGCCATCGACCCGGCCCCCGGCCTGGCGGTCCGCGAGGTCGACGGCGAGCTCTGGGTGAGCTGCCCGGCGTCGCCGTACCTCGGACTCACCGACCCGACCCGCTGGTCGGACGGCTGGCTGCACACCCGCGACGCCGGGGTGGTCGACCCGGAGACCGGTCTGGTCACCATCAGGGGCCGGCTGGACTCGCAGGTCTCGGTGGGCGGGCTCAAGGTCGACCTGACCGAGGTCGAGGCGACCGTCGCGGCGCTGCCCGGGGTGGCCGCCGCCGTGGTGGTCTACGACCACGGGATCACCGCCTACGTCCAGCCGGCCGGGCCGCTGACCGAGACGGCGCTGGAGGACGCCCTGGCTGAACGGCTCGCCGGCTACAAGCGCCCGAAGACCCTGTACCTGCTCGATCAGTTGCCCCGCACCACCACCGGCAAGCTCGTCCGGGAGCCGTCGGTGCTGCGTGGCGCCGCGTCATGACCGGTCGTACCGCGCCGTGGCAGCGGGCCGCCGTGCCCCGGCCCGACCGGACGGCCCGCCGGACCGGGGCCGGACAGCACGAGGGCGGTGTGCGGGCCACCCCCGACCACCGCCACCGCCAGCACCGCGTCCCCGGCCAGCACCGGATGGGCCACCCGCAGCCCGTCCTCGTCGGGCACCGGCAGCCAGCCCGCCCCGACCCGGGGTGCGGGTACCCGGCGTCGGAGCCCACCGCCGGCCAGGCCGGTGCCGAGGGCCTTGCCGACCGCCTCCTTGGCCGTCCAGAGCAGCAGGAACGACCCTGGCCGACCGGCCGGGGGCTGCCGTCCCAGCCAGTCGACCTCCGCCGGGTGGAACCAGCGCCCGGCCAGACCGGCCACCGCCGCACGGTAGGGGCGCTCGACGTCGACCCCGACCGGGTGGTGCCGGCTCGCCGCCACCGCGACGACCCCCGGCGCGTGACTGACGCTGACCCACAGCCGGTCGTCGGTGCCGGCCACCACCCAGGGTGCCCCGCTCGGGGCGTGACCGGTGCGGATCTGCGCCGCCGGCCGGCCGAGCAGCGTCACCCCCGCCGTCACCAGCAGTCGCCGGGCCACCGCCTGCGGCGTACCGCTCCCGGCGCTGACCCAGACGTACACGGTGTCCAGATCGGATCCCGGTAGAGGGCTCACGGAAAGAGGTTAACCATGACCGACGACGTTCGGGCGTTCGTCATCGAGTCGCTCAAGGACATGAACTACGACGTCGACGACATCGACGACGACACCACCCTGGGCCCGGCCGGTGTCGACCTGGAGTCGCTGGCCCTGGCCGACCTGGCGACCCGCGTGGAGGACCGGTACGGCCTGCGCTTCGCCGACGACGAGTCGGAGAAGCTGGCGCTGATGACGGTCGGCGAGTTCACCGCGATGGTGGCCGAGCGGGTCGCCAAGGCCGCCGACGGCGCGGCCTGATGGCGGCGCAACCCCCGCTGCAGGACGCCGACCTGGTCGCCATGCTGGCCGAGATGACCGACCGGCCGGTCGCGGACGTACCCGAGCGGGTCGGCTCGATGGAACTGGCCTGGCTCGTGCACCAGGTCGAGCAGCGCTACGGTCAGCACCTCGACCTCACCGACGACCAGTTGGCGCGGATCCGTACCGTCGACGACGCCCGGGAGGTGCTCGGCGCGGCGCTGGCGGCCACCGCCGATGGCTGAGCCGCCGACGGCGGTCATCGCCGGTCTGGCGGCGGTCAGTGCCCTCGGCCGGGAGATCGACGCGCAGCTCGCCGGGGCCCTCGCCGGCACCGCGACGTTCACCCCGGTCCGCCGGTTCGACGCCACGGACCGGCGGGTCCGGATGGCGGCAACCCTGGACGGGGTCGGCCCGCTCGCCGACGAACTCGCCGGGGCGGTCGACGGCGCCTGTGTCGCCGCCGGGCTGACCGCCGGGCAGCGGGCCGGCACCGTCCTGCTGCTCGCGGTGCACGGCGGGGCCGACGTGCCGGCGCTGGCCACCGGGTTGGCCGACCGGACCGGGCTGGGCGGGGTCCGGCGGGTCTACACCACCGCCTGCGTCTCGGCCGGTACCGCGGTCGCCGACGCGGCGGCCCTGGTCGCCGCCGGTCGGGCGGAGCGACTCGTGGTCGCCGCCGGCTACCTGGTCGAGCCGGACCAGTACGCCCTCTTCGACGCCGGTCGGGCGTTGGCCACCGACGGGGTGGTCCGTCCGTTCAGCACCGGTCGGCGGGGGCTGCTGCTCGGTGACGGGGTGGCCGCCGTGGTCGTCGAGTCCGCCGCAGCGGCGCGGGCCCGGGGCCATGCCCCGCTCGCCCGGCTGGCCGGCTGGGGCCGGGCCGGCGACGGCCACCACCCCTGCCAGCCGGACCCGTCCGGGGCGGGGCTGGCCCGTGCCGTCACCGCCGCACTCGGCCGGGCCGGGCTGCTGCCGACCGACATCGGCTACGTCAACGCCAACGCCACCGGCACCGCGTACAGCGACGCCTCCGAGGCGGCGGCGCTGCGCCGGGCGCTGGGACCGGCCGTCGACCGGATCCCGGTCAGCTCCACCAAGTCCATCCACGGCCATGCACTGGAGGCGTCGGCGTTGCTCGAACTGGTCATCACGGTGCTGGCGCTGCGCCACGGCAAGCTGCCGGTCAACGCCGGGTTCCTCGGCGCCGACGCGGCCTGCCCGCTGGACGTCATCGTCGACGCCCCCCGGCCGGCCGGTACGCCGTACGCGTTGAGTCTCAACGCGGCCTTCGGCGGTGCGAACACGGCGCTGCTGGTCGGTGCCGTGTGACCACCCCGGCCGGACTGGTCGTACTCGCCGAGGCCCGGTGGCCGGAGGAGGGCGACGGCGACCCGCCCACCCTGCCCGGTTTCGTGGTCTCCTCGTTCAGCCCGCTGGTGGCCGCGGTCGCCGACCGCTGCCTGACCCGCCGGTACGGACAGCGGCCGGCACCGGTCGACCCGGGCGAGCGCACCGCCGTGGTACTGGCCAGCGCGGCGGGGGACCGGGTCAGCGCCGACCACGTCCGCCGGGCGGTGGCCGACGGTGGCCGCCTCGGCCCGCTCTTCTTCTTCCAGTCGGTACCCAACAGCGTGGCCGGCCACGTGGCCACCCGGTGGGGGCTGCGCGGACCGGTGGTCTGCCTGGCACCCACCGGCGACCCGCGCGCCGAGGCCCTCGACTCCGCCGACCTGCTGCTGCACGACGGCGACGCCGACGAGGCGCTGCTGGTCCTGATCGAACAAGGCCACGACGGTACGGCGGACCAGGCCGCCGCCCTGCTCGTCACAAGAAAGGAAGCATGATGAAGACTAGGGGGCTACGCGGGAAGCTGGCGGCCGACCCGCAGATCGGCGCCGGCAACGTACTGACCACCGTCCTTGCCCACGGGGCCGACCCGGACGGGCCGGGCCTGACCTTCGACACCGCGTTCGACGGCTACCCCGCCGAGCACCCGCTGACCCTCGGCGAACTGGACGCCCGGGTCCGGGCCCGCGCGGTCCGGCTGCGGGAACTGGGTGTGCAGCCCCGGGACCCGATCGCCGTCTGGGCCACCTCGGCGGCCGACATCGTGCTCAGCTACCTGGCGCTGACCCGGCTCGGCGCCATCCCCGCGCTGATGAACGGCAAGATGCGGGTGGAGATCGCCGCCGAGTACATCCGGCGGCTGCGCGCCGCCGGGGTGCTCGCCGACGCCGAGCACGCCGCCGCGCTGGCCGGGCACGAGCTGGGTGCGCCGATCATCGGCCAGCCGGCCGACCTCGGTGCCGGTGACCCGGCGGCGGCCGGCCCGGCGTACCGGCACGACCAGAGCGACCCGGTGGTCATCACCCACACCTCCGGCACCACCGGGGTACCCAAGTCGGTGCTGCACTCGCACGCCAGCCTCTTCGCCGCCACCCGGCATCTGCTCAGCATGCCGCAGGCCCAGGGCACCCGGCGGATCCTCAACGCCCTGCCGGCCCCGCACACGGCGACCGTGCTGATGGTCAACCAGGCGCTGGGCAACCAGGCCGAGTTCTTCGCCCTCTCCGCGCAGGACGGCGCGACGGTGCTCGACGCCATCCAGCGGTGGAAGCCGGACGGGGTGTTCGGGTTCTCCGTCACCTGGGCCGAACTGGCCCGCTACGACCTGTCCGGGTACGACCTGGAGTCGGTGCGGCTGTGGTTCAACACCGGGGACTGCTCGCACGAGCCGCACGTGCGCAGGCTGGTCGCGGTGGGCTCGCACGACACGATGACCCGCCAGGGGGTGACCCGGGTACCGGGATCGGTCTTCATCGACGGCCTGGGCTCCAGCGAGATGGGCCACTCGATGTTCCACATCACCCACCGCACCGGCACCGACCGGTACGACCGGTGTGTCGGCCGGCCCTACCAGTTCGTCGACGCCGTGGTGCTCGACCTCGACGGCAACCGGCTGCCGCCCGGCCAGGTCGGCTGGCTCGGCATCGACTCGCCGACGCTGTTCCGGGGCTACTGGAACGACTCGGTGACCACCTACCGGTCCCGGCTGGCCGGCTACTACCTCACCGGCGACCTCGTCTGCACCGACTCCGAGGGCCGGTTCTACCACCTGGACCGGGCGGTCGACTCGGTCGACGCCGGGGACGGCCGGCGCTTCTACACCGCGCTGTCCGAGGAGCGGGTGCTGGCCGCCTGCCCGGAGGTCACCGACTGCACGGTGGTCATGGTGGGCGGGCCGGATGGTGTCGTCACCGACGTGCTGCTGGAACTGGCCGCCGGCGCCGACCGGGCCGAGGACCGTACCGAGCGGGTCCGGGCCGCCCTCGGCGCCGACGTCGGGGCGACCCTGCGCCGGGTGGTGCTGATCAACTCCGAGGACCTGCCGGTCACCGTCACCGGGAAGGTCCGCAAGGTGGCCCTGCGGGAGAAGCATCTGGCGGAGTCGACGTCATGACCGCCGCCGACGCGGCCGTGGTCACCGGGATCGGCCTGCTCACCCCGGTCGGGCGGGGCGCCGGGGAGGTCTTCGACGCGCTCTGCACCGGCCGGTCCGGGCTGTCCCGCCCGCCGGCGGGCCACCCGGTGGACGGGGTGCTGGAGGCCGGGGGGTTCGTGCCGGAGATCGACCCGCGTACGGTGCTCTCCGGTCCGGACACGAAGACCCTCGACCGGATCGTGGTGCTCGCCCTGCTTGCCGCCGCCGACGCGTTCGCCGACGCGAAGCTGACCGTCGGGCAGGACGCCGACCCGGAGCGGACCGCGGTGATCGTCGGCGGCGTCGGCGGCATGGCCACCCTGGAGTCGCAGGTGCTCGCCCGGGCCGCCCGGGGCCGCGCGGCGGTGAGTCCGTACCTGCTCACCGGGATCCTGCCGAACATGCCGGCGGCCCGGATCGCCATCGCGCACGGCATCCGGGGCTACAGCTCGTCGGTCGGTACCGCCTGCGCCTCGGGCGCCCAGTCGATCGCCGACGGGTTGCGGCTGATCCGCTCCGGCGAGGCGGACGTGGTGCTGGCCGGCGCCAGCGAGTCCCCGCTGTTCCCCACCTTCGCCGACACCTTCGGCAACGCCCGGGCCCTGGCCCGGGGCTGGGCCGACCCGGCCCGGGCGAGCCGCCCGTTCGACGTACGCCGCAACGGGTTCGTACTCGCCGAGGGCGCCGCCCTGCTGGTGCTGGAACGCGAGGCGCACGCGGCGGCACGCGGGGTGCGCGGGTACGCCCGCCTGATCGGTGCCGGGGTGACCACCGACGCCCACCACCCGACCGCACCCCGCCCGGACGGTGCCGGCGCCGCCGCCTGCATGCGCCGGGCTCTGGCCAGCGGTGGGGTCGACGCCGCCGCGGTCGGCTACGTCAACGCGCACGGCACCAGCACCAAGCTCGGGGACATCGCCGAGACGACCGCCCTCGGCGCGGTCTTCGGCGTCGGCGGGGTGCCGGTCAGCTCCACCAAGGCGCTCACCGGCCATCTGCTCGGCGCCTCCGGGGCGCTGGAGGCGGCGGCCACCGCGCTCGCGGTCTCCCGGGGGGTGCTGCCACCCACGTACCACCTCGACGAACCGGACCCGAACTGCCCGGCGGACCACATCATGGCGAAGCCGCGGCAGGTCGGATGCGACGTCGCGATGTCGAACTCGTTCGGGTTCGGCGGTCAGAACGTCAGCCTGCTTCTCGCGACCCGATGAAGGAAGGGCGAAACATGGAAGTCCGCGGTATCGACCACGTGGAACTCTACGTGGGCGACGCGCGTCAATCGGCATTCTACTTCTGCACGGCGGTCGGCTTCGTCCAGTGTGGACAGGGCGGCCCGGAGACCGGACTGGTCGACCAGCGGTCCCTGCTGCTGCGCCAAGCCGGCATCACCATGGTGCTCACCACCGGGCTGACCGCCGAACACCCGGCCGCCGGGTACGTGCAGCGCCACGGGGACGGCATCGCGGTGCTCGCGATCGAGGTCGACGACGCCGCCACGGCGTACGCCGAACTCGTCGCCGCCGGGGCGACGGCGGTTACCCCGCCGGTCACCTACCCCGGTACGGACGGCGCGGTCACCGTCGCCGAGGTCGCCGGGATCGGCGACATCACCCACCGGCTGGTGCAGCGCACCGGCGAGGAGTCCGCGTTCCTGCCCGGGGCGATCGAGCCGGTCCCGCCGGCCGCCGACCCGGCCGCCGGCCCGCTGCGCGAGATCGACCACCTGGCGATCTGCGTACCCGCCGGTCAGCTGCTGCCGACCGTGCGCCGCTACGAGGAGATCTTCGGCTTCCGGCAGATCTTCACCGAGTACATCGAGGTGGCCGGCCAGGGGGTCAACTCGATCGTGGTGCAGAGCCCGTCCGGGCAGGTCACCCTGGTGCTGCTGGAGCCCGACCCGGCACGTCGGCCGGGCCAGATCGTGGACTTCCTGCGCTGGCACGCCGGGGCCGGGGTGCAGCACCTCGGCCTGCGGACCGACGACATCCTCGGCGCGGTGACCACCCTGTCGGCGCGCGGGGTCCGCTTCAACGGCACCCCCGGTGCCTACTACGACGTGCTGGAGGACCGGGTCGGTCCGCTGGCCAACCCGGTCGAGCGGCTGCGTGACCTGGGGGTGCTGGTCGACCGGGACCACGGTGGACAGCTGTTGCAGATCTTCACCGAGTCGATGCACGTCCGCCGGACCCTGTTCCTGGAGGTCATCGAGCGCCGGGGTGCGCGCACCTTCGGCAGCGGCAACATCAAGGCCCTCTACGAGGCGAAGGAACGCGAGCTGGCCGCCGCCGGCCCGGTACCCCAGGAGGTGGGATCATGACCACGATCGACGCGCCGGGCATCCTGACCGAGGAGGAACGGGCCCTGCTCCCCACCGACGAGGAGGTGGAGTTCTACGCCGAGCACGGCTGGTACCTGTCGAAGAAGCTGCTCACCGACGACGAGACCGACGAGTTGCTGGCGGCGAGCCTGCGCTACTACGACGGTGAGCGGGACCGCCGGCTGCCGGTCCGCCCGCCCCGGCTGGCCTACTGGGAGCCGGAGCACGGGCCGGTACAGCGGCACAACGACTACGTCCACTACGAGCACGACGCGCTCTCCCGGATCCTGCGCAAGCCGCTGATCGGCGCGGTGGCCGCCCGGCTCGCCCGCGCCCACGAGATCCGCGTCTTCCAGTCCACGCTGATCCTCAAGCCGCCGATCGCCGGGGAGCCCAGCAACATCGTGCCCTGGCACTTCGACAAGCACTACTGGGCCTCGTCGTCGTCGGAGAACATGCTCACCGCGTTCATCCCGATGCACGACTGCGGCGAGGAGATGGGCACCATCACCATGGTCGACGGCAGTCACCGCTGGAAGGAGATCGGCGCCGACGACACCGTGGTGCGGCACTTCGCCGACCGGGACCGCAGCCAGTTGGAGCAGATGCTGGCCGAGAACGCGGCGTACAACAACGCCGAGGTGGTCAAGGTCCCGATGCGCATCCCGCGTGGACACCTGAGCTTCCACCACTGCAAGACGTACCACGGCAGTGGTGCCAACGTCAGCGACCAGCCCCGCCGGGCTGTCTCGCTGCACCTGCAGGACGGCCCGAACGGCTACCGGGAGTTCCCGCTCTCCGACGGCACGCTGGCCGCGTACAACCACGACGTGCTGGTCCGGCGCACGCCCGACGGGCGACCGGACTACGCCGACCCCGAGTACTGCCCGGTTATCTGGCGCGACGGCGCGCCGCAGGAGGGATGACGATGTCTCGTTACGACTGGGGAAAGACCCACCCCGGCATCGAACGGCTCGAAGCGGCGGTGAGCGCCCGGCGCGACATCGTCGTCTCGCATCCGCTCTACGCCAACCTCAACACCCACGAGGCGCTGGTCACCTTCATGGAGCACCACGTCTTCGCGGTCTGGGACTTCATGTCCCTGCTGAAGTCGTTGCAGCGGCAGCTCACCTGCGTCAGCGTGCCGTGGATCCCGACCGGGCCGACCGGCAGCCGGCGGCTGATCAACGACATCGTGATGGTCGAGGAGAGCGACGAACTCGGCGAGGGCTACATCAGCCACTTCGAGCTGTACGTCAACGGCATGACGGAGGCCGGCGCGGACACCGGGCCGGTGGAGAAGCTGATCGACCTGCTCCGTGCGGGGCGCCCGGTCACCGAGTCGTTCGGCGTGGCCGGGGTACCCGGCCCGTCGGCGGCGTTCGCCGCGACCACCTGGCGGATCATCGAGACCACCCCGGTGCACTGCCAGGCCGCCGCGTTCGCCTTCGGCCGGGAGGACCTGATCCCGGACATGTTCACCCAGGTCGTCGCGGTCAACGAGCGCAGCCGCCGGCTGGGCACCTTCGTGGACTACCTGGAGCGGCACATCGAGGTCGACGGGGAGCAGCACACCCCGATGGCCATGCAGATGCTCGCCGACCTGTGCGGCGACGACTACACCAAGTGGCAGGAGTGCGCGGACACGGTCAACGTCGCGCTGACCGCCCGGGCCCAGCTCTGGGACGACATCCTCGTGGCGATCAAGGACGGCCCGCGCCCGTGACGTCCACCGCAGCGGGGGTCGACGCCGGCCCGCTCTACCGGACCGTGCGGTTGATCCGCCGGTTCGAGGAGCGGGCCATCGACCTCGTCCGCGCCGGCGAGATCGTCGGCGGCATCCACCCGTACCTGGGTCAGGAGGCCATCGCGGCGGGTGTCTGCGCGGCGCTGCGGCCCGATGACCTGATCACCGGTACCCACCGGGGGCACGGCCACGTGCTCGCCAAGGGAGCCGACCCGGCCCGGATGCTCGCCGAGCTCTGTGGCCGGGCCACCGGCCTCAACGGCGGCCGGGGCGGCTCGATGCACGCCGCCGACTTCTCCGTCGGCATCGTCGGCGCCAACGCGATCGTCGGCGCCGCCGGCTCCATCCTCACCGGCGCGGTCTGGGCGAAACGCCGCCTCGGCGGTGACCAGGTCGGTGTCACCTTCTTCGGCGACGGCGCGGTCAACGAGGGGATGCTGCTGGAGGCGTTCAACCTGGCCGCACTCTGGTCGGTGCCGGTGGTGTTCGTCTGCGAGAACAACGGCTACGCCACCACCATGCCGGTGGCGCAGGCGGTCGCCGGCACCATCACCGGCCGGGCCGAGGCGTTCGGCATCCCGGCGGTCGTCGTGGACGGCCAGGACCCGCAGGCGGTCCGGGACGCCACCCGGGCCGCCGTCGACGCCGCCCGCGCCGGTGGCGGTCCCCGTCTGCTGGAGTGCCGCACCTACCGGTTCGACGCCCACCACACCTTCGAGCACGACGTACGCCTGGACTACCGGGACGCCGCCGAGGTGGCCCAGGGCCGGTCCCGCGACCCGGTGGAGATCCAGGGCGCCCGGCTCGACCCGGAGCAGCGGGCCGGCATCGACACCGAGGTGGAGCGGGTGCTCGCCGAGGCGGTCGAGTTCGCCCTGGCCAGCCCGACGCCCGACCCGGCCGACCCGCTGGCGTACCTGTACGCCAGCGGGTTGCGGCCCCGACCCGGGAGCGCGTGATGCCCCGACTGTCCTACCTGAAGGCGCTCAACCGGGCGCTCGGTGACGAACTGGCCCGGGACCCGTCGGTGGTGGTGCTCGGCGAGGACATCCGGGTCGCCGCCTCCAACCTGACCGCCGGGCTGCTGAAGAAGTACGGGCCGGAGCGGATCATCGACACCCCCCTGGCCGAGCAGGGCTTCACCAACTTCGCCACCGGGGCGGCGCTGGCCGGGTTGCGTCCGGTGATCGAGTTCCAGATCCCGTCGCTGCTGTTCCTGGTCTTCGAGCAGATCGCCAACCAGGCGCACAAGTTCTCCCTGATGACCGGGGGTCAGGCCCGGGTACCGGTCACCTACGTGGTCACCGGCTCCGGGTCGCGTAGCGGCTGGGCCGGGCAGCACTCCGACCACCCGTACGGGCTGTTCGCCCACGTCGGGGTGAAGACGCTGGTGCCGGCCACCCCGGCGGACGCGTACGGGCTGCTGCTGTCGGCGGTCCGCGACGACGACCCGGTGGTGCTCTTCGCCCCGGCCGGGGCACTCGGGGTACGCGCCGACGTGGACCCGACCGAGCTGGCCCCGGTGCCGATCGGAACGGGTACCGTCCGGCGCCCGGGCGACGACGTCACCGTGGTGGCGGTCGGGCACCTGGTGCACGACGCCCTCGCGGCGGCCGAGGAACTGGCCGACCAGGTGTCGGTGGAGGTGTTCGACCCCCGTTCGCTGTACCCGTTCGACATCGACGGGCTGCTCGCGTCGGTGGGCCGGACCGGACGGCTGGTGGTGGTCGACGACTCCAACCGGTCCTGCGGGATCGGTGCGGAGGTCATCGCCAGCGTGGTGGAGCGGGTCCCGCTGGCGGCGCCACCCCGACGGGTCACCCGTCCGGACGGGGCGGTGCTGCCGTACGCGGCGGCGCTCGACCGGGCGGTACAGCCGGGCCGGGAACAGTTGACGGCGGCGATCCAACTAGTGATGAAGGGCTGAGCATTGACTGACGCGGACTACACCTGGCCGGGCGCGAGCCAGGCGTGGCTGGACCTGCCGGAACCGGTACGGGCCCGGATGGTCGCCGCCGGGGCCGAGCAGTGGCAGCGGATCTTCGACGGTCGGGCCACGTACAACAAGCTGTGGCGGCTGGCCCGACCGCCGGTGATGACCGCCGACGCGCTGCACACGCTCAACCGGATCTCCGACCGACTGGCCCAACTCGTACTGGAGGCGTGCCAGCGGCGTGCGCGCACCGGCGCCGAACTGCGTGCCCTGCTCGGGGTCACCGAGGAGGGGACCCGGCTGCTCGACGACGCCGCGCCGCTGGACGAGCGGCTGCTCGCCGCGGTCCGGCCGGACGTGCTGCTCTCCGGTGGGGTGCCGAAGTTCGTCGAGTTCAACATCGACAGCAGCCTCGGCGGGGCGTTCGACTCCGACACGGTGGTCCGGCGGTTCGTCGAGATCTACGCCGAGCGTGGCATCACCGAGCTGGTCCGGATGGCGCCGGCACCGTCCGCCGTGGCGGAACGGTTCGTGGCCATCCGGACCACCCTCGGCCTGCCCGAGGGCGCCCGGGTGGCGATGCTGATCGACTTCGACGCCGAGTACCCGGGGCTGGACAACCCGGAGTGGTTCCTGAGCAAGCTGGCCCCGGTCATCGACATAGCCCGGGACTGCGCCATCGATCTGGTGATCAGTCCGGTCGCCACGGTGACCCTGGACGACCAGCGGCGGTTGCTGGTCAACGGGGGCACGGTGGATGCGGTGTTCCGGCTCTTCGTACCCAACCGGGTCACCCCGAGCGCCGGGATCCAGGCAGTGGCCGCCGCGACCGAGGCCGGCCTGCCGGTGTTCGTCTCGGCGGCGGCCTGGCTGCTCGGCAGCAAGCAGGTCCTCGCCTGGCTCTGGTCGGACCTCGACAGCCTGCCGGAGGCGGACCGGGCCCTGGTGCGCCGCTACGTGCCGCGCACCGAGACGCTCACCGCCGACACCGTCGAGCGGGCCGTCGCCGACCAGCCGGACCTGGTGGCGAAGCCGGCCGACGGGTCGGCCGGGGTGGGGGTCCTCATCGGCCGGGAGACCGACCCCGAAGCCTGGCGGGACGGGCTGGCCAAGGCGGTCGAGGCGGGCGGATACGTGCTCCAGGAGTACGTCCCCGCCGACTCGGTGCCGATGGACTTCGTGCACATCGAGACCGGGGAGACGGTCACCGAGGAGGTGCCGTACAGCATCGCGCCGTACCTGTTCGACCGGCGGGCCTCCGGGGTGTGCGTGCGGTCCGGGTTCCCCGGCTGCGAAGGGGTGCTCAACCTGGCTCGGGGGGTGCTGCTCTCCGGGGTGCTGGTGGTCGACTAACCGGGCCGCCGGGCCGGGTCGACCGTCGGTCGGCCCGGCGGGCGGCCAGGTGGGCACCGAGCCGCCGGAGGGTCTCGGCGGTGGCGATGGCGTCGCTGCGGGCGCTGCCATGCCGGCCGTCGCTGGAGTACAGCGACGGATCACTGGTGGCGGGGTGGTCGGTGAGCTGCACGTGCAGGGTGCCCAGCGCCCCGGCGAGCCGACCGGTGTGCGCCGACAGTCGGCGCATCCGCTCGGCCAGTCCCGGGCGCAGCGAGGCCGGCACCGCCGGGCTGTACGACACGTCGAACATGCCCACCGTGATGACGTCCGCCCCGACCTGTTGCAGTGCAATGATCATGGCGGTCAGTTCGGCGTCCACCGCCGCCGGGTCGTACGATCGGCTGAACGCGTCGTTGCCGCCGCAGACGACCAGGGCGAGGTCGGGGGCGAAGTCCAGGGCCGGTGCGAGTTGGCTGGCGCGCACCTCGTGGGCCCGCAGTCCACGGTGGCCCAGGTTGCGGTAGGCCAGCGCGGGGTACACCCCGGACAGTTCGGCGCCGATCCGGTCGGCCCACTGCACGGCCGGGTACCCGTCGACCGGCTCGCACATCCCCTCGGCGACGCTGTCGCCGAGCACCACGAACCGGCGCCAGGGGTGGCCGTCGAGCAGTGTCCGGCTCTCGCCGTCGCGCAGACAGTAGGGGTCGGTCGATTCAGTCAGGATCGGTGACACGCGGGGAACGCTAGTCCACCGGCCCGGTCCGGGCCAGCGCCGGCCGCACCTCCCGGGGGCCACCCAGCAGGTCGTCCAGACCGAACCTCGGTCGTTGGGCGAGCTGCCGCCAGACGGCGCTGAGCGAGGCGGCGATCCGGGGCCAGCAGAACTCACCGGTCGCCCGGGCCACGCCGGCCGTAGCGAGGTCGCGGGCCAGCCGCGGGTCGTCCCGTAGCCGGGCCAACTGCGCGGCCAGCGCCGTGACGTCCCCGGCGGGGAAGGTCAGACCGGCCGGCCCCACGACGTACGGGATCCCGCCGACGTCACTGCCGATCACGGGGATCCCACAGGCCATCGCCTCGACCAGTACCCGGCCGAACTGTTCCCCCAGTGGGAGACCCATCCACGGGAGTACGCGGCGCTGCACCGCCTCGATCGCGGGTACGACCAGCACGTCCATCCGGGCCAGCAGGTCGGGCAGTTCGGTGTGGCTGGACCACGGCTGCCGGTGGATCCGGCCGGGTCGACGGGCGGCGTCGAGGGTGACCTGTGCGCCGAGCGGTCCGTCAACCAGCAGCAGTACGTCGCAGTCGATCCGCTCGGCGGCGGCCAGCAGGTCCGATACCCCCGTGTGGGGTGCCAGCGGGCCGACGAAACCCGCGGTGAACCGCCGGTTCGCTGGCCGGGGTACCGGTGACGGGGTGAACAGGCCGGTGTCCACGCCCAGCGGCACAATGGTCGCCGGCCCCCGGTAGCCCCTGGTCCGCAGCACCTCCAGCGCGGTCGGGATGGCCGGGAAGGCGTGGTTGACCTGCTGGTAGGCGTACCGCTCGTACAGCGGGAACGGCGAGGGGAACCGGGGCACCACGTTCTGCGCCGGGTAGAGCGTCACCGGGGTGCCGGGCCAGTACCGGTTCCGCCACCGCAGCGCCGGCCAGGTGCTCGGATCGGCCGCCTCGCCGATCACGTGGACCACGTCCGGCCGCAGCGCGCGGGCCGGATGACCGCGCGGGAGGCGGAGCAGCGCCGGGACCGTCTGTCCGGTCCGCCGCCCACCCCAGCCGTGCGGCATGACGAAATGGCGGAAGGTGGATCGGCTGCGGCTCAGCCGGTCGAGTTCCCGGGCGGTGCGCGCCGGGACATCGCCGGCCAGCACGGTGAGGGTGACCCCTGGTAGGTCGCTGAGCGCCGCGAACAGGTCCGCCCAGTGTCCGGTCCGCTCGCCGACGACCGTGGTCAGGATGTGCATGGATCGTCCTTGTTGGTGAGATGCGTGGTCGAGGTGCGGGCGACCCTCAACGGCCCAGTTCCCGACCGTCGTGCCGGGCGAAGACCCGCAGCAGGTCACCGAGGTGCGGGTGGCTCAACCGGGGTGAACCGGTGGCCGCCCAGTCCGCGATCAGCAGGTCCCGCGCGTGGCGCAACCGGACTCCGGGCTGCCGGTAGAACCGGGAGAAGACCGTGTCGTGCGAGATGACCCGGAACCCGGTCTGGACGAGCAGCCGGGTCAGGGTCTCGGGGGTGAAGTGCCACCGGTGGTGGGCCCTGGCGGTCGCCGGCCACCGGTCGCCGACGCGTCGTGCGGCGGAGGCGATGTTGGGTACTTCGAGGGCGAGCCAGCCGCCGGGGGGTAGGGCGGTGCGGGCGGCATGCAGGAAGGCGTGCGGGTCTTCGACGTGTCCGAGGACGTGGAAGGCGCAGATGGTGTCGGCCCGGTGGTGGGGGGCGAGGGCTTCGAAGTAGCCGTGGTGGACGGTCTGGCCGAGGCGTTCCCGGGCGAAGCGGGTGGCGGTGGCGGAGACCTCGATGCCGGCGGCGGTGATGCCGGCGGTGGTGGCGGCTTCGAGGAAGTAACCGTCGGCGGGTCCGGCTTCGAGCAGGGTGGTGGGGCGGACGGTGGAGAGCAGCCAGCGCAGCCGCCGACCCGCCTCGAACCGGCGCTGCGCCACCGAGGCGACGTGGTCCTGATCACCGTCGCAGAGCTGGCACCGGACCGCCTCGATGCGATCTACCACCATGCTGTTCTCCGATCGTTCGCCGGCAACCGGGCGATCCTCCGCCAACAGGTCGTCGAGGTACGGGTGGTCGGGCGCGGGCTGCCGGTGCCGGACCGGCGGCCACGACCGGACCCGCTTGTCAAGTATGAAACTTTGCTGGTCATTTGTCCCATTTATGGGGAAATTGGCCTGCGGATGCCCACTGCGATCCCGGCGCCCTGTCCGGTCCTCGGGGCAGTCACCCGATGGTGGACTGGAATCCTGATCAGCCCGTGACGAACCTTCTGCTGAGTAACGTCGCGGTCGCCTGAGAACGGCTCGGCGGGCGGTGGCGGCCATCGCCCGCCTGCTCGCCCGTCCCGGCGCGCACTGGCCGCCCGTCCGTCCCGACCCGACCGTGACCAGGAGTCCATCATGTACCTGTCCGAGCTGACCGGCTGGTCGGATTCCGCCGACGTCCTACGGGGCATGCGGGTGGTGGTGACCGGTGGCGCCGGGTTCGTCGGCAGCCACGTCGTGACCCGGTTGCTGTTGACCGGCGCCCGGGTCAAGGTCGTCGACAACCTGTCCACCGGGCGGCTGGACAACCTCGACGATGCCCGCCGGATCGGGTTGTCCGAGCGGGACCTCGTGGTCGCCGACATCCGGGGCCCCGGGGGTACCGCGGTCATCACCCGGTGGCGGCCGGACGTGGTGGTCCACCTCGCCGCGCAGACCAGCGTCGCCGTGGCGGTACGGGCCCCGGCGCCGGACGCGGACGCCAACATCTGCGGCACGGTCAACGTCCTGGACGCCACCGTGTCGGCCGGGGCCGGGCTGGTCGTCTACGCCGCGAGCAGCGCGGTCTACGGCCGGGTACCCGCCGCAGGGCTCCCGGTCGGCGAGGATGCACCGGTTGCCCCGATCCATCCCCACGGCATCAGCAAGGCGACCGGGCTGCGCTATCTCGACTGGTACCGGGAGCACCACGGCCTGGCGTACACCGCGCTGATGCTGGGCAACGTCTACGGGCCACGCCAGACCGGCCTGCACTGCGGGGTGGTGGCCAGGATGGCCGGGGCGCTGCTGCGCGGCGAGCGGGCCGTCGTCGCCGGCGACGGCCGGCAGACCCGGGACTTCGTCTACGTCGGGGACGTCGCCCACGCCGTGGCGCTGGCCTGCGTCACCGGCGGCGCCGGCATGGTCAACATTGGTACCGGCCGGGAGACCAGCGTGATCGAGGCGTACCACCTGATCGCGGCGACGGTGGGCGCGGACCGGCCAGCCCGGCACGATCCGCCGGTGACCGGGGAGATCCGCCGGATGGCCCTGGACCCGGCCCGGGCCGGCGCGCGGCTCGGCTGGCAGCCGACGGTCGACCTGGCCGAGGGGGTCGCGCTGGTGGTGGCCGACGGGCGGCGACGCCTGGCCCGGGAGCGGCTGGCGCCGATCCGGTAGCGGGCCGGACCATCATGATCGATCCGGTAGCGGGCCGGACCGTGCTGCCGGGCCGGCCCCGCCCGGGAGGCTCAGGCCCGGCAGAGGATCTCGTGGTGCGGGACGGTGAACCAGGCGTCCGGGTGCTCGGCCCAGCGCAGCCAGCCCTCGGCGATCCGGTGCAGGTCGTCCTCGTCGGCACCGTCGGCCAGGAAGGTGCGACCCAGGGCGGCTCGGGTCACCCGTTCGGCCTGGGTCTCCGCCCACCACCGCCGGTCGGCCGCGCTGGTGAAGTGCCACCGGGCGGTGCTGGTGCCGATCTCGGTGAACCCGGCAGAGCGGGCCCAGCCGGCCAGGTACGGACCGGCGTCCGGCTCGCCGCCAGCGGCCTGGGCGGCCCGCCGGTACCGGACCAGCCACTCGTCGAGTTCCGGCACCCGGGGGTACCAGTCGAACCGGGCGTAATCGCTGTCCCGGGCGGCGACGAGCCCACCCGGCCGGGTGACCCGGCGCATCTCGACGAGTGCGGCGACCGGGTCGGTGACGTGCTGGAGCACCTGGTGGGCGTGGGTGACGTCGAACGCGTCGTCGGGCAGGGCGAGGGCGTGTACGTCGGCGACGGCGAAGGTGATGTTCGCCCGGCTCCGGTCCCGTGCCTCCTCCTGGGCCCGGGTCAGGACGTCGGCGCTGGTGTCCACCGCGGTGACCCGTCCCGGCGCGATCCGGGCGGCCAGGTCGGCGGTGATGGTGCCCGGCCCGCACCCGACGTCCAACAGGGACATTCCCGGTGCCAGGTGCGGCAGCAGGTATGCCGCCGAGTTCTCCGCCGTGCGCCAACCGTGCGACCTGAGCACCGACTCGTGATGGCCATGGATGTACCGAGCTGTCGCGTTGTTCATCTGCCGCTCCTTCCGACGGTCACCCAGACGCTATCCCGTCTCCCGAAAAGTGGGAATATGCTCCCGCATGATGGGATGCGAGGTTTGCGGGGGTGTCCCTATGGGGTTCGGCAAGCGGCGATCGGTGCGGTGCGGTGGGGCGGGCGGTCCGTGGCGGGGGACGATTCGGTATCGCCCGTTGGTCGACAGCCGCAGCGGATCCGGGCAGCAGGCCTCCGACTCGCCGCCTGTCGAGCTGCACCGTCTGCGCCAGCACACGAGGGCCGACCGTCCGACGTTGCCGGGTGACGACCTGGACGACCCGTGGGGTCGGGGCGACCAGCCGAAATGACACCGGACATCCGCTGCTGCCCTGATCGGCCTCGACCACCGCTCTATGATCCACTCGATTTCCTGGTAGTCGCCGTGTCAGCCCCGATCCGATAGCCCGATTTCCTGAAAACGGAGTGGATCGAGGGGGGCAGCTCGGGCGCACGTTGGACAGGTATGGACGCGGGAGGGTCACGGCAGCTCGCAAGCCCACCGCGCCGCGCGGATCAGCAGCGGCTCCCGGCCCGGATGTTACGTTCGGGCAGCCGCGCGATGTACCGTCCGTAATGGCGGTCCGCCGGAGCAGAGGCCGGCAGGATCGGTACCTAGCCCGCTACCTGGGAGGAAGCCGTGTCGCCCATCGCCGACCCGCGCTTCGGTGCGGAGCTTCGCAGGTTGCGCACCGGAGCGCGGATCTCACTTCGGGCCCTCGCGCACGTGGTGTACCAGAGCAAGAGCCAGCTTCACGACCTGGAGTCGGGGCGACGGCAGCCGAGCGATGACGTGGCACGACGTCTGGACGACGCTCTCGGTGCGGGCGGTTGCCTGGTCGCACTGGCCCGTCCGCCGGAGCTGCCGGGCGACGGTGCCGACCGGATTGCCTTCGCCGTTAGTCATCCGGCCCGGACTGATCCAGCCACAGTCGACGCCCTCGCGGACCTCTTGGCCAGTCAACGTCGCCTTGACGATGTCCTCGGTGCTGCCGCTGTCATGCCGGCAGTCCAGGCAAACCTGGATCTCGTCAGTCATCTGGCCAGCGAGGCGCACGACGACCTGCGGGGCCGATTGGTCGACCAGGCTGCTCAGTGGGCGCAGTTCGCCGGGTGGCTGGGTATCGCCGCTGGTGATTATGCCTGGTCCCGACACTGGCTGAATCAGGCATTGGAGTGGACCGTCGAGAGCGGCCATGACGCGCTCCTGGGTACGGTGCTGTCCTTTCGCGCGGATCTGGCCGGGCAGACAGGAGACATCGGTGCGCTGCTCGGCGTTACCCGGGCGGCCCTGACCAGGCCCGGCATGTCCCCGGGGCAACTCGCATACGACCACTATCAACTGGCTCGCGCGTACGTCCTCGCAGGCGATCGGCCGGCGGCGATCAGTACGGCGGTGGCAGCCGACGAGCGGGCGATAGCCGCGCTGGAGTACGGCGGCGAAATGCCGCCGTGGGACTACTACCGGGACCGGGCGTTCTTCGACTTGGAGGCCGGCACCACCCACGCCGCTCTGGGGCAGTACGAGCAGGCGGTGGAGTTGTTGACTGCGGGGCTCGACGGCTTGGACGCGGACTCGACGTCCGCCGACTGGACCGGCACCTACGTGTGCCACCTTGCCGGTGCGCAACTTGCCATCGGCGAGCGAGACGGCGCAGCTCAGTCGTTGGAGCGGGTGCGTTCCATCGCCGCCCGGAACCGATCCGGCCGACTGTCCGCGCTTGTCCGCAACTTGTCCGCGTCCGTGGACAGTTGACCGGACACGCGCTATCTGGAACGTGACCGGCTGATCACCCGATGCTGTGACCAGGGCGGGTGGGCCACGGTTGCCAGTAGTACCGGTAAGGCTGCAACCCGCTTGGAGTCGGGCGCGGCGCTGGTCCTTTGAGTACGCCGCCGCGCCCCTGCCAGCGGAGGTAGGGATGAGCAGCGGCGAACCGGCAGCGTGCCGGGGTGAGCAGGTCGAGCAGGCGGCGCGGGAGGCGGCGAAGCGGCGGCTGCTCGATCAGGCTGAGGCGGATCGGGTACCGGTGGAGGAGACGACCACAGCGGTGCCGGAGCGGCGGTGGCGTCGTGGACAGCGTTGAGTTGTTGCCGATTGGTCGGCGGGTGGCGTACTGGCGTGGTCGGCGGAGGTTGTCGCAGCAGGTGCTCGCTGACCGGTTGGGGAAGTCGAAGAGTTGGGTGGACAAGGTCGAGCGGGGTGTGCGGTCGTTGGATCGGGTGTCCACGATCGAGGAGATCGCGGCGGTGCTGCGGATCGATGTGGCGGTGTTGCTGGGTCGGGAGACCCCACCTGCCGGGGTGACCGGCCGGCTGGAGGGCGTTGAGCAGATCGGGGCGGTGTTGTCGGCGTACGACATCGCCCTGGGTCGGCCCAGCCACAGTCATGTACTGCCCGTCGACCAGTTGAGCAACAGCGTTCAGCATGCCTGGATCACTTTCAAGCATGCCCGTTACCCGCAGTTGGTCACGTTTCTGCCCGGTCTGTTGGCCGCCGCGCAGCGTGCCCATGCCGGCGATCCGGTGTCGGGTCGCCCGCTGCTGGTGGAGGTGTACCGGGTGACGGCGTCGGTGCTGGT
>NZ_JBAKHU010000043.1:0-58646 GCF_036906895.1 Micromonospora sp. CPCC 206060 | reverse complement strand
CGCAACGTGCGACCCTCATGACCAGGCTGCCCACCCGGCCGCCGACCCGAACGCGCCCGCAACGACCTCGGCGCCGGCTTGGCCAGCCCATCCGACGACGGCGGCCGCGACGAGTTCGACGAGTCCTGCCCGAGCCGAGCCCGCAGATCCGCGTTCTCCGCCCGCAACACCGCGTTTTCCCGCCGCAACCCGGCGTTTTCCCGCCGCAACCCGGCGTTGTCCCGCTCCAACTCAAGAACCCGGGCCTCCAACCGGGCAAGCCGCTCAAGCAGCTCCACGATGGACGGCGTTCCGGACACCCAACCATGATCCAACCCGAACGACCCAGGTCAAGCCGACCCGCCGACGAGCACCTGACCAGTCACCTGCAACGTTGCCGATCACCGTGACCGAACGCCAGGTGCGGGCTACTTCGGGCCAATGTGCTGTTGCTGGAACGCCGAACCATTCGCTGCAGTTTTCCCACTTCCGGCGGACTGCCCGAAACCTGGCGCGGAGTCGATCCAACTGTCCGGTAATGCATTATGGACGGTCACCACGACGGCGGACTCCGCCGTACCGGCATTCTTGACCGAACCGGTGAGGAACACTCCGGAGTCCGGCGCCCGCACCGCCACCATCCGCGTACCACCTGCCTGTCCCGGCAGCGGTGGCGGTGACGTGCCGTTGACGCTCCCGGTCGCACCGTGGGGTCGTGGGCGGAAGGCCCCGCACCCGCGCGACGGCGGGCGCACCAGCGTGATGGGGAGACCGGATGAATCGACTGCTGATCGTCGGGAAGGTCCTGCCGGGCGGGGACGGCGAACTGGCGGAGATCTTCGCCGAGGCCGACGGAACGGAACTGCCCATCATCACCGGTGTCCAGCACCGGTCCCTCTACCGACTCGGGGACCTCTACCTGCACCTGATGGAGACCGACGCCAACCACGCCATGACCGCCCAGGGGCAGGAGCACCCGGCGTTCCGGCGGGTCTTCCAACGGCTGGCCGGCTGTACCGAGCCGTACCTGCCGACCGCGCGCGACCCACGCGACGCCATGGCCGCCTGCTTCTACCGGTGGGACGCGCCGGGCGTGGTACGGCCGTGACCACCGCCCCGCGCCCCTTCCGGGTCATCATCGTCGGCGCCGGGACCGGTGGCATGTGCCTGGCCCACGGGCTGCGCCGGTCCGGGATCGCCGTCACCGTCTACGAGCGCTACCGCACCCGGACGGACGGGCTACTCGGCTACCGGATCGGCATCGGACCGATCGGCAGCCGTGCGCTGCGGGAGTGCCTGCCCCCCGAGTTGTTCGACACCTTCGTCGTCACCTGCGCCCGTACCCCACGCTACTTCAACGTGCTCACCGAGAAGCTACGCGAGACCGCCTCGTTCACCCTGCACGCGGATGCCGACGCGACCGACACCGACCAGTCGGTGTCCCGGATGACCCTGCGGCAGGTCCTGCTCACGGGCATGGACGACGTGGTGCGGTTCGACAAGACCTTCACCCACTACGAACAGCACGACGACGGGACGGTCACCGCGTACTTCGCCGACGGCACGCGGGACACCGCGGACCTGCTGGTCGGCGCGGACGGTACCCACTCGGCGGTACGGCGGCAGTACCTGCCGCACGCCCGGGTCCACCCGGCCGGCACCATCAACATCGCCACCAAGACCCCGCTCACCGGGCGGATCCGGGCCCTGCTGCCCGAACCCGTCCTGGGGGGCATCTCACTGATCTTCGGCAGCGGCGGCATCATGGGGGTGCTGCACGTCATGGAGTTCAAGTGGGACCGCAACGGCACCGTCAAGGCCGGCGTCGACGAGAAGGACGCCGAAGTGCTCGCCCGGTGGCCCGGACTGCGCTACGACGACACCCGTGACTACGTCGCCCTGGTCATCTGGACCGCCGGCCACCGCTTCCCGGCCGACATCATGGAGCGGCGCGGCGAGGACCTGGTCAGAGTGGCCCTCGGCCTGACCCCGAACTGGCACCCGCACCTGCGGGAACTGCTCGCCAGCAGCGACCTGGGCAGCGCGATGCCGGTCAAGGTGTCCACCTCGGAGCCGGTAACCCCGTGGAAGAGCAGCACCGTCACCCTGCTGGGTGACGCCATCCATACGATGACCCCGGGTCGCGGGATCGGGGCGAACACCGCGCTACGCGACGCCGCGCTGCTGCGCCGGCAACTCGTCGCCGCCGCGTCCGGAAGGAAGTCCCTGCTGGAGGCGGTCGCGGACTACGAGGCGAAGATGATCCCGTACGGCTTCGCCCGGGTCGCCGACTCGCTGCGCAACAGCGGCACCGACGGCGACGACCCGCTCTACAAGCCGGTGGTCGGGCGGCTCGCCCTGATGGCCGCCCGGGGCTACTTCACCGTCACCAGCCGGGTGCCGCCGCTGCGCCGCAAGTTCGTCGAGGGGATATACGCCTACCGGGGCGCCGAGGACTGACCGGTCTCCGGCACCCACCCGTCGGCCGTCAGCTCGCCTGCAGGGTCACGTCGTCGATGACGAAGCTGGTCTGCAACGAGGAGTCCTCCACACCGGTGAACTTCACCGTCACCGTCTGCCCCGCGTACGCCGCCAGGTTGAACGTCCGCAGCACGTATCCGGCGGCCTTGTTCAGGTTGGAGTACGTCGCCACGGTGGTGGTGCCGACCTGGACGGTGAGCCGGTCGTACGCGGTGGTCGTGGTGGTCTCCGCGGTGTCGATGTGCAGGTAGAACCCGAGGGTGTACGACGCACAACCCGCCGGGATGGTCACCGACTGCGACAACGTGTCGGTACGACTGGAGCCGTACCCGTTCAGCCACGCCTTGTACGAACCCGTCCGGGCCGGCTGGTCCACATCGTTGGTGATCACACCCGACGTGGCGGTCCACGGCGCACTACCACTCTCGAAACTGCTGTTACCGATCAACTGACCACCCGAGCAACCACCGGTACCGGTCACCGTCACGCTGAACGACGCCGTCCGCGTCACCGAACCGGCCCCCGTCACCGTGATCGGGTACGTACCGGCCGGCGCCGACGCGGACGCGGCAACGGTCATCGTCGACGACCCGCCCGAGGTGACCGACGACGGGCTGAACGACACCGTCACCCCGGCCGGTACACCCGAGGCGGAGAGGCTCACCGTCTGCGCCGAACCACTCGTCGTCGCCGTCGACACCGTCGCCGTGATCGAGGTACCCGGCGCGACACTGCCCGACGTCGGGCTCGCCGACACCGAGAAGTCATTCGTCGGGGTACCCGAGCCGACCGCGAGCTGCCAGAGGGCGTACGCGATGCCGTCCGCGGCCCGGTTCAGGTGGGTCGTGCCGATGTTGCTGGTGGTGTCGCAGGAGCGGTGGTAGCAGGGGTCGTACGAGGCGTTGGCGGTACCGCCCCACTTGGCGGCCTGGGTCGAGGTCTTGCGGGCGCTGGCGCCGGCGGCGTACCCGGAGGTCTGGATGCTGTAGCGGGCGAACGAGTAGTCGTCCGACCGGCCCTGACCCTCCACGTTCTCCTCGGGCTGCAGGTTCAACGAGTCCCAGTACGCCTTCAACGGCGCCGCGGTGGCCGAGGTGATCCGGTTGATGAAGTATCCGCCGTTGGTGGAGCCCACCATGTCGAAGTTGTAGTACCCCTTGATGTAACCGCGCTGGGTGGCGGTCAACGAGCGGACGTAGAAGTCCGACCCGTTGAGCCCCTGCTCCTCGTCGGTCCACCAGGCGAACCGGACCCGCTTGGTCATCGTCGGGTTCTGCTGGGCGAGGACCAGCGCGTTCTCCAGCAGCGCCGCCGAGCCGGAGCCGTTGTCGTTGATCCCGGGACCGGCCGAGACGCTGTCCAGGTGCGCCCCGAACATGACGACCTGGTCGGCCGGTCCGCCGGGCCACTCGGCGATCAGGTTGTTGGACGGGTACGTGCAGTCCGAGCAGTACTGCTCGGTGACCGTGTAGCCGGCCGACTGGAGCCGGGTCTTGAGGTAGGCGACCGAGGCGGTGTAGCCCGCCGAGCCGGCCCGCCGGTTGCCGCCGTTCTGGGTGGCGATGGTGTTGAACTGGGTCAGGTGGGCCTGGATGTTGGTGATGGAGATGTCCGGCGCGGCCAGGGCAGCCGGCGCGGCGGGCGGCACCGCCGGTACCGGCTGGGCGACGAACACCGCCGTCGCCCCGGCAAGGAGGGCGACGGCGGTGCCCAGGTTCAACGTTCTGCGTCTCATGGAGACTCCTAGGTGGGAGCGACGGACCCTGCACCCGGGGCAGGACCCGTGGTGCCGGCCGCTCGGCCAGCTCCTGCGGCAACCCCGGCGGGCTGCGCTGTCCATGCCCAGGTGACCGGAACAATGACATGCATCTATCTTGCAGTCAACGGTCATTCAGTCGGCCACGAAACCGCAGGTGAAGGTTGCTGTCAGGCAAACGGCAGGTAACTGGAGCATTTCTTCAATCGACCATCGTTGGTAGGGTGCGGCGGTGTCTCCCCCTCTGGTCGTGGAACGGTCACCCAGCGGAGCAACCACCACCTCCGGTCCCCGGCGCGAACGCGCGCTGTCCTGGTTGCTGCTGCTGCCCTCGGTGGCGGTCTTCGCGCTGTTCATCTTCTGGCCGCTCGGCCGGACCCTCTACCTGTCCACCCACGGCAACGACATCTTCGGCGCACCGGGCGCGTACGTCGGCCTCGACCACTACGCCGACATGCTCTCCGCCTCCTTCGCCGGGATCCTCGCCACCACCGCACTGTTCACCCTGATCAGTGTCCTGCCGGCGGTGCTCGGGGCACTGCTGGTGGTGCTGCTGCTGGAATCCCGGATCCGGGGCGTACGGGTGCTGCGTACCGCCTTCGCGCTGCCCTTCGCGTTCAGCGTGGCGACCGCGTCGGTGGTCTTCGCGGTCATCTACAACCCGGCCATCGGGATCGCCAACGGGCTGCTCGGCGCGGTCGGCGTCGACCGGGTCGACTGGCTGACCGACCCGTCCATCGCCCTGCCCGCGGTCGGCGCGGCCACCGTCTGGATGAACCTGGGCTACAACGTGCTGGTCCTCTCCGCCGGGGTGGCGGCCATCCCGCAGGAGGTGGTAGAGGCGGCCCGGCTCGACGGCGCCACCGGATGGCGGCTCGCCACCGGCATCACCATCCCGTTGCTCTCCCCGCAACTGTTCTTCCTCGTGGTGGTCTCCACCATCCACGCACTCCAGAGCTTCGGCCAGATCCACATCCTGACCAAGGGTGGCCCGGACGACGCCACCAGCACGCTGGTCTACTCGATCTACGAGCGGGCGTTCGCCTACGGCTCCTCGGACTTCGGCGCGGCCAGCGCCCAGGCCGTCGTCCTGCTGCTGATCATGCTGGCCTGCACGGCGGTGCAGTTCGGCATCCTGGAACGGCGGGTGCACTACCGGTGAGACATCTCCGACCCGGCCGGATCGTCGTCTACGTGGTCCTCACGCTGGCCCTGATCCCGGTCCTGTTCCCGGTCTACTACGCCTTCGCCGGCTCCGTGATGGGCCCCGGTGACCTGGCCAGCTACCCGCCGGCCCTGATACCGAGCGGGCTGCACTGGCGCAACTTCACCGACGTCTTCACGACCGTGCCGCTGGGCCGGTTCTACCTGAACTCGGCGGTGCAGGCCGGGGTGATCACCCTGGCCCAGGTGGTGACCAGCATCCTCGCCGCGTACGCCTTCGCGTTCCTGCGGATGCCCGCCCGCGCGGCCACCTTCGCCCTCTTCCTGGCCACCCTGATGGTGCCCTGGGAGACCATCATCATCCCCAACTACCTGGCCATCTCCGACTGGGGACTGACCCGGGGCGGACTCACCTACCTCGGGCTGGTGCTGCCGTTCCTCGCCTCGGCGTTCGGCACCTTCCTGCTGCGTCAGGCCTTCCTCCAGTTCCCGACCGAGTTGCGCGACGCCGCCGTGATCGACGGTTGCGGGCACTGGCGGCTGCTGTGGCGGGTGATCGTCCCGCTGTCCAAACCGTCCATCGCCGCGGTCGGGGTGTACGTCTTCCTCTCCGCGTGGAACCAGTACTTCTGGCCGCTGATCCTGATCCGGGACACCGAGTACCAGACCCTCCAGATCGGCATCTCCCAGCTCAACGACGCCGAGGCGGCCCAACCCGGCCTGATCCTGGCCGGCGTCGCGCTCTCCCTGCTGCCCACGCTGGCCGTGGTGATCTTCGGCCAGCGGTACATCGTCCGCGGACTCACCGCGGGCGCACTGCGTTGAACCCCCAGGAGGAGTGGCAATGGCACATTCGCGGTTACGCCGGACGAGCCGGGCGGTCGTCGCTCTGCTCACCGCCACCGCGCTGGTCAGCGGGTGCGGATCCGGCTCGGACGACGGTGGATCGTCCGACGCACTGGACGCCCCCGGCGCCGAGGTGCTCGACGGCAGCAAGACCACAGTGGAGTTCTGGCACGCCATGAAGGGCGCCAACGCCGCCGCGGTCGACAAGCTCGTCGCCGACTTCAACGCCGCCAACGGCGGCAAGGTCGAGGTCAAGGCGGTCTACCAGGGCAACTACGACGAGACCATCGCCAAGTACAAGGCGTCGGTCCAGCAGAAGAACACCCCCGCCCTGATCCAGGTCTACGACATCGGCACCCGGTTCATGGTCGACTCCAAGCAGGTCGTCCCGATGCACCGGTTCATCGAGAAGGACGGCTTCCCGCTCGCCGACATCGAACCGAACATCGCCAGCTACTACTCCATCGACGGCAAGCTCTGGTCGATGCCGTTCAACACCTCCACCCCGCTGCTCTACCTCAACAAGGAGGCCTTCGAGTCCGCCGGACTCGACCCGACGAAGCCGCCGAAGACCCTCACCGAGATCGGCGAGCTGGCCAGGAAGCTGACCGTCAAGGACGCCTCCGGCAAGACCACCCGGTACGGCTTCGGCGCCGCGATCTACGGCTGGCTGCTGGAGCAGCTCCTCGCCACCGACGGCAAGGAGTACTGCGACAACGGCAACGGCCGACAGAAGCTGGCCAGCCGGGTGCAGTTCGACCAGCCGGCCGCCGTGCAGGTCGCCCAGTGGTGGGCCGACCTGGTCAAGAACGGCTACGCGACGAACACCGGCCGTAAGACCGACGACGCCCAGGCCGCGTTCAAGGCCGGCACGGTCGCCATGCACCTGGAGTCGACCAGCGTGCTGCGCGGCTACGTCGACGCGGCGGCCGGGAAGTTCACCGTGCTGACCGCCCCGTACCCGAAGATCAGCGACGCCTCCACCGGCGGGCCGATCATCGGCGGCGCGTCCCTGTGGATCAACGGCGTCGGGCACAGCGCGGCCGAGAAGCGGGCCGCCTGGGAGTTCGTCAAGTTCGCCGCCGGGGCGACCCCGCAGGCCCAGTGGCACACCGGCACCGGCTACGTACCCATCAACGTCAAGGCGATGGAGCAGATCGACAAGGCGTGGACGGCGAAGTACCCGCAGTTCCGTACCGCGGTGGACCAGTTGCACGCGCTGCCACCGTCGGTCGCCTCCGCCGGTTGTCTGCTCGGGGTCATGCCGCAGGCCCGCAAGGCGTCCGAGGACGGCCTGGAGGCCGCCATCGTCGGCACCAAGCCCGCCGAGCAGGCGATGAAGGAGGCCGCTGCCAGCGTCACGGCGGCCATCGACAGCTACAACACGTCGGTGCGCTGATCCGGGATCATCGCGCCCCGGGGGAGGTCCAACGGTCCTCCCCCGGGTGCGGTGGCGGTGTGGACCACCGCCGCCCCGGGGTTCACCGGCCGGCGGGCTGCTCCCGGATCACCGCCACCCCACCGGGGGCCAGGGTCACCGCATCCGCGACCGGAGCCCCGGTCAGCAGGTCCACCCCGGCGGCCGGTACCCGCTGCGGCCGGTCGGTGTGGTTGAGCAGGAACAGCCAGCTCGTGTCTGCGGACCGTCGACGGACCGCCTCCACCCCGGGCGGGGCCGCCGGGCAGGTCGGTACCGCCCCGGCGGCGTGCGCCACGTCGGTCAGCAGCCGGCAATGGGTGGCGTCGTCGAGCCGGGTGGAGACGTACCAGGCCGTCCCGGCACCGAACCGGTGCCGGGTCACCGCCGGCTGACCGGCCAGCACCCCGGCGGCATACGCGCTGACCGAGCCGCCTGCCGTGGGACTTCCCGGCCGCGACCGAACGGGACGCGGTGGCGGCCCTGCGGCTGCGCTACCGGCTGATGCCGTACCTGTGGTCGTCGGCGGTCGAGGCGGCCCGGACCGGTGCGCCGATGATGCGGGCCCTGCTGGTGGACACCCCCGAGGATCCGGCCGCCTGGCGGACCGACCTGGAGTACCGGCTCGGCACCGACCTGCTGGTCGCCCCGATGACCAACCCGGACGGGCGACGGGAGGTCTACCTGCCGGCCGGCGACGACTGGGTGGACACGGTCACCGGCGACACCCACCACGGTGGCCGGTACCTGCGCATCGACGTGCCGCTGGACCGGGTACCGCTGTTCGTCCGGCACGGTGCGCTGCTGCCGGTCGGCCCGCCGGCCGAGACGGCCGCCGACGGCCCGTTCACCGACGTGACCCTGGTGAGCTGGGGCGGCACCACCGGCCAGACCGTGGTGCACGACGTCGACGGGGACACCGTCGTCGAGGCGGTCCGCGACGGGGACACCCTGCGGGTGGGCACGAGCGGTCCGCTGCGGCTGCGCGGGGTGGCGCTCGCCCCGGTGGCCGGGGCGGACGCGCCGGCCCGGGTACTGCTCAACGGTGAACCGGTGATCCCGGTCGACCTCGGCAACCTGTTCGGCGTCCGGGACTGACCACACCTCGACAACGTGCGGGAGGCGCTGGGTATCGCCCGGTAGTACCGGACGATCCCCGCGCCAACCGTGTCCGGTGGATAGCGGTGGTGGCATACCCGCCGGTCCTGTCGAGCTGCTGGCGTGGACGGGGCGCTCAGGTCGCTGACCGGGCCACGGCAGTGAAACCCCCGGCCCTCCACCGCTGACCGGGCCACGGCAGTGAAACCCCCGGCCCTCCACCGCTGCCCGCTCGCCCGCCGCTGCTAGCGCATCCGGTGCAGCTCGACAGCGTACGCCCACCCAGGTTGTCCCTGACGCGACAGCACCCGGCGACGGGTCGGCGGGGTCAGCCCTTGACCGCTCCGGTGATCACACCCTTGGTGAAGTGCCGCTGCACGAACGGGTAGACGATCACCGCCGGCAGGACGGTCACCACCACGACGGCCACCTTGACCGCCAGCGTCGGCGGGTACGCGGTGATCCCGGGCAGGCTCACCGAACCGCCGGACAGGTGCGGGGACTGCCCGGCGAGGATGTAGCTCTGCAGCACCCGCTGGATCGGGAACTTGTCGTTGTCGTCGATGAACAGCACCGCGTTGAAGTACGCGTTCCAGTAGCCGACCGCGTAGAACAGGCCGACCACGGCGACCACCGCCCGGGACAGCGGCAGCACGATCCGGGCGAGGATGCGGAACTCCCCCGCCCCGTCCATCCGCGCGCTGTCGATCAGCTCGGACGGCACGTTCATGAAGAACGCCCGGACCACCACCAGGTTGAACACGCTGATCGCGCTCGGCAGGATCAGCGACCAGAGGCTGTCCTTGAGCCCGAGGCCGGTGACGACCAGGTAACTGGGTACCAGTCCGGGGAAGATCAGGAAGGTCAGCAGGAACAGGAACAGCAGGAACCGGTGCCCCACCGAGCCGGGGCGGGACAGTCCGTACGCGGCGAGCACGGTCAGTGCCAGGCTCAGCGCGGTACCGACCACGGTGACCAGGGTGCTGGTCCAGACTGCCTGGGTGATCTGACCGCCCGAGAAGATCGTCACGTACGCCGAGGGGTCGAACTCTCTCGGTACGACGACCATCCCGCCGGTGTCGTTGATGGTCTCCCGGGAGGCGAGGCTGGTCACCGCCACCGACCATATCGGGAAGAGCACGGCCAGCACGAGCAGGACGAGTACGCCGCCCTTGCCCAGCCGGCCCACCAGCGACGGCGGCTCCTCCCAGACCGGGCGCCGGGACCGTCCGCGACGGGGGGTGACCGGGCCCGCCCGCACCGGTACCGGGCCCGCCGTTCCGAGTTGTGCGGTCATGACGTCGAGTACACCCCCTGCTCACCGAGTCGGTGTGCCACATGGTTGGCGGTGAGGATGAGGATCAGCCCGACCACGGCCTTGAACAGACCGGCGGCGGCGCCCAGCCCCCACTGCTGGGTGGCGATGGCGTTGTAGTAGACGAAGGTGTCCAGCACCTCCGCAGCCTGCGGGCCGACCGCGTCGCGTTGCAGGATGAACTGCTCGAAGCCGACCGACAGCGCGTCACCGAGCCGCATGATGAGCAGCAGGACGATCACCGGCCGCAGACCGGGCAGGGTGATGTGCCACAGCCGCCGCCACCGGCCGGCCCCGTCGGCCGCCGCCGCCTCGTACAGGTTCGGGTCGATCGCGGAGAGCGCGGCCAGGAAGACGATCGCGCCCCACCCGACGTCCTTCCAGACCGCTGGAACAGTGCCCAGGCGAAGGGACCGTCGGTGGGGAACGGCACCGCGTAGAGCCGACCGCCCCAGACCGAGTACTCCCAGGCCCCGGTGGGCAGCGAGGCCAGATAGGGGTAGGCCTTGGCGGCGTCACCCTTGAGATGGTCGGTCAGGTCCTCGAAGAGCGCCCTGACCGCGTCGGAGAACCGGGCGATCTTGTCGATCTCCCAGTTCGGTACGGAGAGCAGGTCCGGTACGTCCCGGGCGCCGAGCATCGCGTTGAGCTTGTCGGCGTAGGTGACGCCGTCCTGCAGGCTCGGGTTCACCTCGACGCCGAGCTTGGCGTTGACCGCCGTCAGGTAGGAGTTGCGACCCAGCCCCGGGGGTGTCGGCCCCCACCACGGGGTCATGGTCTTGATCTGCGGTCCACCCCGGCCGGGCTGCTCGGTCACCGCGTCGACCAGTTGGCGGGGTAGTTGAGGAACCCCTGCGGGATCGGCCCCTGGCCGGGGATGTCGGGTTTGACCAGCTCGGCGGGCTGGTAGGTCGGCAGGACCGCCTTGATCGCGTCCGCCTGGGTCGCGGTGCCCTTGCTTCCGGCCTCCTCACTGCAACCGGCGAGGGTACCGCCGCCCAGCGTCGCGGCGGCGCCGACTCCGAGCAGGCGGAGCACGTTCCGGCGATCGGTCGATGCGCCCGGCAGGGACGGCTTCACGGCGCACTCCCTTCATCCACGTGACGGGTGTACGGATCGGGCACACCCGGATATAGTTAGTTGGTCTTCTAGCCGAACAAACTAATCCACGGTGATCGGGCCCACAAGGGAGCACCAGCGCGGTGACCGCTCACCTGGACGTGGCCCCGACCTGCCGGCGGGGTCAGCGTCGGCCGGTGGTGGCGCGTGGTGGGAGGCGCCACCACCGCCGACGGCCCGGTCCGGGCACCGCCGGGCAGGCTCGACGGACGCCGGCCCGGCGGACAACCGGGCCGGCCGGGCAGGTACGGCATGATGGACGCGCCGGTCGGGGCGGGCGCGCCGGCCGGACACCGTAGGCGCAGGGAGCGGGACGTGATCACGATGCACAACGGGCCACAGCCGACCGACCTCGGTGACGTCCGGGCCACCAACCGCGCCGTGGTGCTGCGCCACGTCCGCGACCACGCGCCCTGCTCCCGGGCCGACATCGCCACCCACACCGGCCTGAACAAGGCCACCGTGTCCAGCCTCGTCGGCGAGCTGATCGGGTACCGGCTGCTGCGCGAGACCGGCGTGACCGAGAACCGGGTCGGCCGACCGGCCACCATGCTCGTCCTCGACGGCGAACCCTACGCGGCCCTGGGCATGCAGGTCAGCGCCGACGAGCTGGTGGTGGTCGCCGTCGACCTGGGTGGCACCCGGCTGCTCACCTGGCGCCGCGCGTTCACCACGCTGACCGCCACCGCCGGGGAGACCGTCACCGCGCTGGCCGCACTGGCCCGCCGGGCCCTGGGCCGGGTCACCGGGCAGGGTCGCCAGGTGCTGGGCCTCACCGTCGGGGTACCCGGCCTGGTCGACACCGACGGCACGGTGCCCCTGGCCGCCGCCCTGGGCTGGCACGACGTGCCACTCGCCGCCGACCTGCGCAAAGCACTGCGTGAGCCGGCCTTCCCGGTGACCGTCGACAACGAGGCCAACCTCGCCGTCCTGGCCGAGCAGCGGCACGGCGGCCACGCCGACATCGCCGACCTGGTCCACCTGACCGGTACCGCCGGTATCGACGCCGGGATCATCGTGGCGGGCCGGCTGCTGCGGGGCGCCCGGGGCTTCGCCGGCGCCATCGGCCACCTGCCGCTGGACCCCGCCGGTCCGCTGTGCCGCTGCGGCCGGCGCGGCTGCCTGGAGGCGTACGCCGGACTGCCGGCCCTGGTCGACCGGCTGCTGCCGGACACCACCCAGGACGGCCCGGTCACCGACTTCGCCCCGGAGATCGAGCGGATCCGTGCCCTGGCCCGGGCCGGGGACCCGACGGTCCTGACCGGACTGGCCGGGACCGGCCGGCATCTGGGGCACGGGGTCGCCCTGCTGGCCGGGGTGGTCAACCCGGCAACGGTCCTGCTCGGCGGGCACTTCGCGACACTGGCACCGTGGCTGCTGCCGGCGGCCCTCGAGGAACTGGCCGAGCGGACCGTCGCGCCCGGCACCGGTGGCTGCCACCTCGACGCCTCCACGCTCGGCGGCATCGCCGCAGCCCTCGGTGGGGCCACCGCGTCGCTGTCCAGAATCGAGGCCGGCCGACTGCCGAGCACCACCGGCGGATGAACCGCGATTGATTTCGCGGCCCCCCTTGACCCGGTCGGCGCGCTGGTGCAAGCCTCAGAGCGCCACCTCGAAACACGCGGGTAACGACGGTGGCGTGTTCAGCTGCGTCGTCGGAGCGCTTCGCGCTTACCGGGCACGACGGCCGCCCCCTGCTGCGATCCCGTCTGTCCGGGCCAGCGTCGAAGCGCTTCGACGATCCCCGGGCCACCGGTCCCGAAAGGCGACAGAGCAACCATGAACGACACCCCCGACGCACCCCGCCCCCCTCCGCGACCGCGTCACCGACCTGCTGGATCAGCTCACCCTGGCGGAGAAGGTGGCACTGCTGCACCAGCACCAGGCCGCGGTCCCCCGGCTCGGGCTGCCCGCGTTCCGCACCGGCACCGAGGCCCTGCACGGGGTGGCCTGGCTGGGACCGGCGACCGTCTTCCCCCAGGCGATCGGCCTGGCCAGCACCTGGAACCCCGACCTGCTCACCGCCGTCGGCACCGCCGTGGGCACCGAGGTCCGCGCCCTGCACCACGGCGACCCGGACCGGGTCGGCCTCAACGTCTGGGCGCCGGTGGTCAACCCGCTGCGCGACCCCCGCTGGGGCCGCAACGAGGAGGGCTACGCCGAGGACCCCTGGCTGACCGGCCGGCTCGCCACCGCCTACGCCACCGGCCTGCGCGGCGACCATCCCGACCGGCTGCGCACCGCGCCGACGCTGAAGCACTTCCTGGCCTACAACAACGAGACCGACCGGGCCACCACCTCCAGCAACCTGCCACCCCGGGTGCTGCACGAGTACGAACTGCCCGCGTTCCGCGCCCCGCTGGCCGCCGGGGCCGCCGTCGCCGTGATGGCCTCCTACAACCTGGTCAACGACGTACCGGCACACCTGAGCCCGCTGATCGAGGGCACCCTGCGCGGCTGGGCGCCGGAGGAAATCATGGTCGTCGGTGACGCCGGGGCGGTCACCAACATCGCCGACCTGCAAAAATACCTCCCCGACCAGGTCAGCGGCTTCGCCGCCGCCGTACGGGCCGGCATCGACAACCTCACCGAGAACGACGCCGACTCCGGGCCCACCGTCGAACGGCTCACCGAGGCACTGCACCGGGGCCTGCTCGACTCCTCCGAGGTGGACCGGGCGGTACGGCGCATCCTCAGCGTCCGGATCCGCCTCGGCGACCTGGACCCACCGCACACCGACCAGTACGCCGACGTCCGGCCCGACGTGGTCAACTGCCCCGCCCACCGGGAACTGGCCCGGCAGGCCGCCCGCGAGTCGCTCGTACTGCTGCACAACGACGGACTACTCCCCCTCGAACCCCGGCCCGGGCTGCGCGTCGCCGTGCTCGGTCCGCTGGCCGACACGCTCCACGAGGACTGGTACAGCGGCACCCTGCCCTACCGGGTGACCGCGTACGACGGCCTCGCCGAACGGCTCGGCGCGGACGCGGTCCGCACCCACGAGGGCGTGGACCGCATCGCACTACGGGTCGACGACCGGTACCTGCGCTGCACCACCGCACCCGACGGCGCCGAGGTCACCGCCACCGGCACCACCGCCGACGAGCAGACCTGCTTCGACGTGTTCGACTGGGGCCGGGACGTGGTCGCCCTGCGGGCGGTCGCCAACGGCCGCCACCTCGGCGCCGACGACTCCGGGCTGGTCCGCAACGACCGGCCCGGACCGGGCGAGTGGATCGTCCGGGAGACCTTCCGCCTCCGGTCCGGCCCCGACGGCACCGTCGCCCTGCACCACCTCGCCAGCGACCGGTACCTCACCGTGGACGCCGACGGCACACTACGGGCCGACGCCACCGACCCGGCCGGGGCGACCCGGTTCACCGTCGACCTGGTCCGCGACGGGGCCACCGACGCCGCCGCCCTCGCCACCGACGCCGACGTGGCGGTGGTGGTGCTCGGCAACCACCCGATGGTAAACGGACGGGAGACCGAGGACCGCGCCGACCTGGCCCTGCCCACCGGGCAGGAGACGCTGCTACGGGCCGTGCACGCCGCCAACCCGCGCACCGTGCTGGTGCTCAGCAGCAGCTACCCGTACGCGATCGGCTGGGCCGACGCGCACCTGCCGGCGGTGCTGTGGTCGTCACACGGCGGCCAGGAGTACGGCCACGCGCTGGCCGCCGTGCTCGTCGGCGACACCGACCCGGGCGGCCGGCTCACCCAGACCTGGTACCGGGACACCGCCGACCTGCCCGATCTGCTCGACTACGACATCATCGACGCCGACGCCACCTACCTCTACCACCGGGGTGACCCGCTCTACCCGTTCGGGCACGGCCTCAGCTACACCCGGTTCGACTACGCTGAGCTGAGCCTGAGCGCTGAATCGGTGACCGGCGACGGGGAGGTCGTGGTGAGCGTGACCGTGACCAACACCGGCGCCCGCCCGGGTGACGAGGTGGTGCAGCTCTACACCCGGCAACGACGCTCCCGGGTCAAGCAGCCCCTGCGGCAGCTACGCGACTTCGCCCGGATCACCCTCGACCCGGGCGAGCAGCGGGTCGTCCGGCTCCGGCTGCGCGCCGCCGACCTGGGCCACTGGGACACCGACCGCGACCGTCACCTGGTCGAGACCGCCCGGCACAGCATCATGGTCGGCCGGTCGGCGACGGACATCCGGCTGGTCGGCACGCTCACCGTGACCGGGACCGACCAGGACACCCGGTACCCGGCGGACACCGACCGGCTGCCGGTGGGGGGACCATCCGGTGCCGGCTGGGCCTGACGATCCGACACCCCCGGCGGACGGCACGGCCGAGCCCACCGCGAAGTCCCCGGACCTGGTCACCATCGCCGATGTGGCCCGCCATGCCGGGGTCGCGCTGAGCACCGTGTCGTACGTGCTCAGCGGCAAGCGGGCCATCTCCGCCACCACCCGCAACCGGGTGCTGACCAGCATCCGGTTGCTCGGCTACCACCCGAACGCCGGGGCCCGGGCCCTGGCCAGCCGGCGGGCCAACGTCATCGCGCTGGTGCTGCCGCTGCGCTCCGGCATGCAGGTACCGGTGCTCATGCAGTTCGCCATGGCCGTGGTGACCACCGCGCGGCAGTTCGACCACGACGTCCTGCTGGTCACCGCCGACGAGGGGCCGGCCGGGCTGCGCCGCATCGCGGCCAGTGCGATGGTCGACGGCATCCTGCTGATGGACGTGGAGATGCACGACCTGCGGGTACCGCTGCTGCGGGAGCTGGCCCGGCCCAGCGTGCTGATCGGCTTCCCCGCCGACAGCACCGGCCTGACCTGCATCGACCTGGACTTCCACCGGGCGGGTGAGGTCTGCGTGGCGCACCTGGCCGGCCTGGGGCACCGGCGGATCGCACTGCTCGGCGCCCCGGCGGCGGTCTACGACCGGGACACCGGCTTCGCCCACCGGACCCGGGCCGGCGTGCTGGCCGCCGCCGAACGGCACGGCATCACCGCCGTGGCGCTGCCCTGCCCGGAGGGCGCCGCCGCGGTCCGCACCGCACTGGTCGACCTGCTGGCCCGGCAACCGGACCTGACCGGGCTGGTGGTGCAGAACGAGGCCGCGGTCGGGGACGTCCTGGCCACCCTGCCCACCCTGGGTCGCCGGGTACCCCAGGACGTGTCGGTGGTGGCGATCTGCCCGGACCAGTTCGCCGAGCAGGCCAGTCCACGGCTGACGTCGGTACCGGTACCGGCCGAGGAGGTCGGCCGGCAGGCGGTGTCCCTGCTGATGCGCAAACTCGTCGACGCCACGGTGCCGGAGGCGACCATGCTCGACCCGCACCTGACGGTACGCGACAGCACCACCGCCGCCCCGCCACTGCCCTGACCTGTCGGTCAGCGACGCGGCGCGCCGTTCCCGCCACCCACTGCGCCGTGGGGTGATGGGAGATTCCGGGGCACCCGCAAATCGATCTCATCCGGCGTTGACAGAAATCCTTCCATCGGCCATGGTTCGCTTGCGGTACAAGCCTTCGGGAAGGTGTCCACATGGGACATGGCGGCAACCGGACGGACCTCGGCGACAACGAGGCGCACCGGTACGTCATCATCGGCGCCGGGCCCGCCGGCCTCCAACTGAGCTACTACCTCCAGCAGGCCGGCTGCGACTACCTCACCGTGGACCGCGCAGCCGCCCCCGCCGAGTTCTTCCGGCACTTCCCCCGGCACCGGCGACTGATCTCCCTCAACAAACAGCACACGGTGAGCACCGACCCGGAGATCCGGCTGCGCTGGGACTGGAACTCCCTGCTGCACGAGCCCGCCGACCTGCCCTTCGGCAAGTACAGCAGCGAGTACTTCCCGCACGCCGACGACATGGTGCGCTACCTGACCGACTTCCAGCGCTACCACCAGCTCGCCGTCCGCTTCGACACCACCGTGCACCGGATCGAACGCGACGGCGACGGCTTCCTCGTGCACACCGACGGCCCGGCCCTGCGCGCCCGGTGCCTGATCGTGGCCACCGGCTGGGGCCGGCCCAACGTCCCCGACATCCCCGGCATCGAACACGCCGTCGGCTACGAGGACATGGACACCGAGCCCACCGCGTACGCCGGCAAACGGGTCCTCATCCTGGGCAAGGGCAACTCGGCCTTCGAGACCGCCTCGGCGATCCTCGGCCACGCCGCCATGGTGCACCTGGCCAGCCCTCGCCCGATCCGCCTGGCCTGGAACACCAAACACCCCGGCGACGTACGCGGCCACCACGGCGCGGTCCTGGACAGCTACCAGTTCAAGACCCTGCACGCCGTACTGGACTGCGTCATCGACGAGATCCGCCCCCTCGGCGACCGGTACCAGGTGCACCTGACCTACACCCACGCCGACGACGAGACCGCCGTCGGAGAGTACGAATCGGTGCTGCGCTGCACCGGATTCGCCATGGACACCTCGATCTTCGCGCCGGACTGCCGCCCCGCGATGGTCGCCAGCGGCCGGATGCCCAGCACCGGATCCGACTGGCGGTCCACCAACGTCGACGGCCTGTACTTCGCCGGCACTCTCGCCCAGGCCCGGGACTTCAAACGCGCCTCCTCCGCCTTCATCGACGGATTCCGCTACAACCTACGCACTTTGACCGCGCTGCTGCGCGAGCGCTACGAGGGCGTACCCCTGCCCCACGACGTCGTCGACGGCGACGCCGACACCCTCACCACCCTGATCCTCGACCGGCTCAACTGGAGCTCGGCCCTGTGGACCCAGTTCGAGTACCTCTGCGACGCCCTCGTCGTCGACGAGGCCACCGGGCAGGTCCGGCACTACGTCGACCTGCCCGAGGACCACGTCCGCGACCGGTTCCACGACCAGCCGCACTACTACACGCTCGGGCTGCGCTGGGGCCGCGACGACTACCGGGACGTGTTCGCCATCGAACGCCACCCGGCACCCGACCGGGCCGCCGAGAGCGCCTTCATCCACCCCGTCATCCGCCGCTACCACGGCGTCACCCTGGTCGACGAACTGCACCTGCTGGAGGATCTGCTCGCCGAGTGGCGCCGCCCCGACCGGCACGTCGCACCCCTGCGGGCGTACCTCGAACGGGAACTCCCGCTGCGCCGGTGACCACCCTCAGTCCCTGATCAGGATCTCCGACAGCGGCTTCCGGGGCAGGTCGGGCACCGTCGCGTCCGGCGCCGCGTACCCGACCGGCATCACCAGGTACGGGCGCTCCTCCCGGGGCCGCCCGCACACCTCGTTGAGGAACCGCATCGGGCTCGGCGTGTGCGTCAACGTGGCCAGACCCGCCTGGTGCAACGCCGTGATCAGCATGCCCACCGCGATGCCCACCGACTCCTTCACGTAGTACGGCTTCGGGGTGCGCGGACCCTGGTGCACCTCGAACACCACGATCACCACCGGCGCCACCTCAAGGAACGGCTTACGCCAGTCCAGACCCAACGGCGCCAGCGCCGCCAGCCACTCCGGGGTCGCCCGCCGCGCGTAGAACTCCCGTTCCTCGGCCTCCGCCGCCGCCCGCAGTCGACGCTTGCGCTCCGGGTCGGTCAGCACCACGAACCGCCACGGTTGCAGGTTCGCGCCGCTCGGTGCCGTCCCGGCGGCCCGGACCGCCTCCTCGATGACCTCCATCGGTACCGGATCGGGCCGGAAGTCCCGGATGGACCGACGGGCGGCCATCCGGTCGGCGAAGGCCCGCGTCACCTCGACCATCTCCGCCGGCGTCAACCTGCCGACGCCGATCTGCCCTGTCGTCATGCCCAACGGAAGGCCTCCCTCATCCGGTCGACCAGTCCAGCATCCGGTACCGCCGCACGGATCCGGTTACGGCACCTTGCTCTCCTCCACCGGCAGCCCGACCGCCACCCGGCCGGACCCCCCGCCGCCGTCCCCGCCGGAACCGCCGCCGGTCTGCGCGACCAGGAAGTCCACCACGTCGGTGAGCCGGCCCCGGCGGGCCGCCGCCGCCCGTTGCCGGTCCGCACCACAGCCGACCGCCAGCAGCCGATCCGCCCCGGCGTCCACCAGTTCCTCGTCGCCGTGTGCCCGCAGCACCGGCCGTACCGCGCGTACCACCTCCGCGAGCAGCTCCCGGGCGGGCACCAGCCGGCCGGTACGCACGTCCAGCAGCTCGCCGGCCAGCCCGTCGCGGGCCGCCCGCCAGTACGCCACCCGCAGCACCTCCGCCGGGATGTCCGGCCCGTCATCCCCCCGGTCCACCGCCTCCGACGCGGCCACCACCAACGCCCGCACCAGCGCGGCGTACAGCACCGACTCCTGCGCGGTCACCGGCACGTCCGCCACCCGGACCTCCAGCGTCGGGTGGGTCACCGACGGCCGGATGTCCCAGAACAGGGTGCCGGTGTCCACCGTCGCCCCCGCTGCCAGCAGCATCTGAACCACCTGCTCGTAGTGGGCGACCGAGGTGAACCGCGGCGGCGGCCCGCCGACCGGCCACCGTGGCCAGATCATCGTCCGCCAACTCGCGTACCCCGAGTCCCGCCCACCCCAGTACGGCGAGTTGGCGGTCAGCACGATCAACAACGGCAGGTACGCCCGCAGATGGTTGCTGACCCGCAGGGCCCGCTCCCGGTCCGGCAGCTCCACGTGCACGTGCAGGGCACAGATCGCCAACTCGTCGTGCAGCCCCCGGAAGGTCGCCGTACCCCGGTCCTGTCTCGGCCCCTCGGTCACCGGCGGCACGGACGGACCGGGCAGCACCGGCGTGCCGGCCGCGACCACCCGCAGTCCCTCGGCGGCGGCCGACTCGACGACCACCCGCCGCGCCTCGGTCAGCTGATCCAGCAGCGCACCGGCCGACGACACCGGATCCGTCCGGGTCTCCACGTGCAGCTTGGTGATCTCACCGGACACCCTCGGCCCGAGCCGCGCTGCGGCCCGGGCGATGACGGGTGCCGCGTGCGGCACCACACACCGGGTCACCGGATCGACGACCAGGAACTCCTCCTCCACGCCGAAACGTGGACCTGGCGGGGCGTCCCGCTCTGCCACCTGCCCGGGAACCATGCGGAGCCGACCCGCCCTCCACTCGCCGCGACCGCCGCGCGACTGCGGCAGGCTGCCAGGCTAACGGCTGCCGTCCGCCGGACCCGGTAGCGACGAGCCGGCCGCCACCGACCCGACCGCCATCGACCCGACCGGCTCGGCCCCGGCGAGCAACCGGGCCATCAACCCGGCCAGCAGCGCCGCCCGCTCCGGCATCCGGGACACGTCGACGTACTCGCCCCGGGCGTGGGGACGACCACCCACCCCACCGAGCCCGTCCAGGGTCGGTACCCCCAACGATCCGGTGAAGTTGGCGTCCGAGGCGCCCGGCGCGGACACCCCGCGCACCGGCGGCAGCCCCAGCTCCGCCGCCACCACCTGCGCCACCTCCAGCACCGATACCGCCACGGCGGCCGGCAGCGGGTACCGGTTGATGCCACCACCGACGGTCAACCGGGCGCCGGGCAGGCGGGGCGTCAACGCCCGGATCAGCCGGTCCACCCGGTGCAGTTCCTCCCCGCTCCAGGCCCGCACATCCACGCAGAAGACCGCCGACTCCGGTACGACATTCGTCATCGTGCCCGCCGACAGCACCGTCGGCGTCACACTGGTCTCCCCGGCGGCGAAGTCCCGCACCGCGAGGATCTGCTGCGCCAGCTCGATCCCCGCGTTCACCCCCCGGTGCGGCTCCACCCCGGCGTGCGCCGCCCGCCCGTGCACGGTGACCCGGTAGACCGACCCGCCCTTACGCGCGATCTTCAGCTCCCCCGACTCGGTACTCGGCTCACCGACCAGCACCGTCCCCGACCGGCCGGCCTCCTGCTCGATCAGCGGACGGGAGGTCACCGAGCCGCTCTCCTCGTCGCAGGTGAGCAGCAGCCCGATCCGTGAGGTGTCCGGCAGCAGCTCCAACGCGGTGAGCATCTGCACGATCCCGGCCTTCATGTCGCAGACCCCCGGGCCGGTGGCGGTCACCCCGCGGACCGAGAACGGCCAGTCGCGTACCGTGCCCGCCGGCCAGACGGTGTCGTAGTGTCCGAGCAGCAGGATCCGCTGGTCCACCGCCGGCCAGAGCAGATGCGGAAGACCATCCACGACGACCCGGCGGGCCGGCCGGCCCAGCACCTCACTGCCCCAGGCGTCCAGCAGGTCGGCACAGGAGGTCAACTCGCGGACCGCCCCCGGTGGTGACTCGCATATCACCAGCTTCCGCAGCCGGGCCGTCATGAGTGCACCACGGGCCTCGGCCCCACGCCTGATCTCCGCACCATCAGCCATGCCTGGATGGTGACACCGGGTACCCCGCCAACCACGGTGCGCAGCAAGCTTCCTTGCAGCCCACCGCCCCGACCCGCTGGTCCCGGCAGTGGATCCGGCAAGGTGGGAGAACCAGGCTGGTCGAGCCGGGACCGCCGCTGACCCGGATCCAGCCCGATTTCCGCGATCCGCCGCTCGGCGAGGGCCGGCGTTTCGAACCGACGACCCGTGGACCCGGGCCATCGGGGCAAGCATTTCCGCACACCATCGAGCCATTGTCAACGATCAATACTTTAGGGCGGCGAGTTGTGGCACGCCGCCAACATGGGTCGCGGCCACAGCTTGGAAGGTCAATTCCCGCCGGGCCAATCCACCTGAAGCTCCTGGTCAGCGGCAGTGTCGACCTCTTGACGCATTGATGCTTGACACTTAATCTAATTTTGTTAACAGCTGCGACATGTCTCGGCTACTGTCCACTCAGAAGGAGAGCAAGTCATGCGACACCGCAAGCTGATCGGACTCTCTGCGCTGGCAATCATCTTCGTTGGGGCGCAGCCGGCCTATGCCGCCAGCAATGTGGTCGATGGGAGCATCACCGCCGGAAGCGCGGTCTGCAGCTGGACCAACGGCCGGACCAGCGCCAACCCGCCGAGCACCCTGACCATCGACCGCGCGAGCATCAACCCGCCTGGCGGCAGCCTACAGTGCAGTAGCGGCACGGCCGTGACGCTCAACAACAGTCCGACCGTGACGTTCAATGACGCGAACGCCACCGCCACCGGCGATGCCGTGGACGTGAGCGTTTCCCTCATCGGGATCATCTGCCGGTACAAGGTGAGCAATCCCGTCTTCAACCGCCAGGGCACCGCCCGCGACTACGTCGGCGGCCCCTACACCGCCAGCCGTGTCTCCGGCTTCCTCTGCCCGAGCACTACCACGATCGACCAGGCAACGTTGTCGTTCCGCTGAGGCACGGCCCCGGTGAGGCTCCCGCCCGGGAGCCTCACCCCCGATCGGTCACCGCCGATCCGCCGGGTTCACGCGCTGGCACAGGTACCTGGCGTACGGGTATGGACGGCCGACGCCGCGTCGACCCACGGTCGGCCCGGTGCCGCACCGACGGGCGCGTGCTGCGGTTCTCGTGCAGCGCGAGCAGGGCGACCGAGGCCAGGACCATCACCAGGCCGAGCCACTGGCTCGCGTCGAGGTGCCCGTCCAGCAGGGTGAGCCCGACCACGGCGGCCGTCAGCGGGAAGGCCAGTTCGGCCAGGGCCGCGCTCGAAGCGGGCGTCCGCCGGAGGGCGTGGTAGTACAGCACCAGCGCAAGAAGGCCGGGCACGGCCGCGAGCAGCACCAGCCGGGGCACCAGTTCCACCGGTACCGCGACCGGTGTGCGGGTCGCCCCGGCGAGGATGACGAGCGTGACCAACCCGACGGCGAACCGCAGCGTCGTGACGTGCAGGAAGGGCAGTTCGGCGCTGACCATCCGGCCGAGGACGGTGCCGGCCGCCCAGAGCACCGCGGCCCCGGTGGCGAGCCCGGCGGCGGCCAGGCTCTGCGGTTGCGCCCCCAGCGGATCGGGGAAGGCCAGCAGCCAGGCACCCGCGAGCGCGGGCACCGCGAAGAGGAGGAACCGCCGGTTCACCCGCTCGCCGAGCAGCGCGGCGGCCAGGACGATCGCCAACCCTGGCTGCAGTTTCTGCAACACCTGCGGCGTGATCGGGTCACCCAGCCGGAACGCGGCGGTGAACAACGTCGTGGCCAGCGCCGACGAGCCGGCCCCGATCACCAGCACGCCCACCTTCGTCCGGGCGGAGCACCGGGCGACGGACCGTACGGCCCCGACCAGCCAGGGCGACACCAGGAGTACGAGGACGACATGTTCGGCCAGGACCACGCTCAGCGCCGGAAGTTGCCGAGCGAGCGGCTCCCGCAGCAGGCCGGAGAAGCCCCAGAGACTTGCGGCGACGGCGACCAGCCAGGTGCGGTCGCCGGAGGCGCGGGCGACAAGGGGAATCATCGTGTCCTTTCCCGGGCCGGTAGGGCGCCGAGCAGCGGGCCGGCATCGCGTTCGTCAACCCTTGGCGGCAGGCCGGGTGGGCCGGTCCGCATCCCCGCCGGTGAGCCGGCCCACGAGCGGGTCGTGGCGCCGAGTCGGTCGATCCCGAGCGAGACCAGGTGGGCGACGGTGTCCACGTCCCGCCGCAGCCCGGCGGCGGTCACCGGGAGATCGTGGTAGCCGCCGGCGAGGAACCTGCGCCGCGAGCCGGGTCCCAGGAAGGGCCGGAACTCGCCGGGAGCGGTAACCATCACCATGGTGGTCCCGGTGCCGTCGGCGTCCGAGACGATGGCCCGTGGGCGGGATCCGGCCGCCGCCAGTGCGTCGTCGAAGTCCGAGGGCTCCGCTCCGACGAGATCGGCCATGGCGACGGCCAGCCGCGCGTCGGGGAGCGCCGCCGAGGCGGCGGTGAGCGCGTCGATGACCTCCTGGTTCAGGTCCGGTCCTCGGGTGGTGCCGGCGACCGCGGCGCCGCAGGCCAGTGCCGCGCCGACCACGTCCGGGTCGGTCGCGGCGACGACGACGGCCCGCACCCGGCGGGCCTGCGTCAGCCTGCCGACGACGTCGACCAGCATCGCCCGGGCGAGGGTGCTCCGTTCGGAGCCGTCGAGTCCGGCGCACCTGGTCTTGGCCGCGGTGAACGGCTTGGCGGGTACGACGACGACCCACGAGCCGTCCGTCACGTGTCGGGTTCCATCCTCGTCAGCCGTTCGTAGAGCTCGGGGCGCCGGTCGCGGAGGAAGGGGCGCCGGCGCCGGGACAGGTCGACCAGGCTCAGGTCCACCTCGGCCACCGCCACGTCGTCCTGGTCGTCGGCGGCCTGGGCCAGTACGTCGCCGCTGGGGCCGTAGACCGCGCTGAGCCCGAAGTAGTCCTTCACGCCCTCCTTGCCGACCCGGTTGGAGCAGATCACGAAGAGCCCGTTGAACACGGCGTGGGCGCGCAGTTCCAGTTGGAACACCTCGCGCATCGGGGCACTCGCCGACGCGACGGGGACGCAGAGCACCGATCCCCCGCGCAGGGCGACGATGCGGCTCAGCTCGGGGAAGTGCCGCTCGTAGCAGATGATGGTGCCGACGCCGGTCTCACCGGTCTGGACCACCTCCGGTTCGGTGCCGCCCGGTTGGAAGTAGAACTTCTCCGGGAAGCCGTTCGAGAACGGCAGGTGCGACTTGCGGTACACCGACCTCAGTTCGCCGTCGACGTAGGTGCAGGCGGTGTTGTGGTACACCCCCGGCACCTGCCCCGCCTCGAAGATCGACGAGACGACGGTCATCCGGTGTTTCAGCGACCGTTCGGCCGCCATCCGGTTGGACGGGCCGTCCAGTCCCTCGGCGAACCGGAAGTAGTCGAGGTCGGGTTCCGGCTGGACGAACGGCACCGCGAACAGCTCCGGCAGCAGCAGGATCCGGGCGCCCTGGGCTGCCGCGTCGTCGATCAGGTCGGCGGCCCGGCCGATCGTCTCGGCCCGGTCGTCGGTGGCGCGTAGTTGCAGCGCGGCGAGTTTCACGCGGGGACCTTTCCGATAGCCGGGGCCAGGCCGGTGACGGCCAGCCCCGAGCGGGTCTTGTACCGCTTGTTGACGCTGAGCAGTACCGCGGTCAGTGGTTCAAGCTGGCGGGCCAGCCGCAGCCGGCCGGCGTCGACCGCGCGTCCGCCCGTCACGTCGGTGGCCAGGGCCATCACCCGTTCCTTGGCAGTGATGTCGTCGCCGCAGACCAGGACGTCCTCGTGGCTCAGGTCCGCCTCCGGATCGAGCAGGAGAGGGGCGGCCAGGTGGTGGAACGCCCCGATCACGGTGGCCGAGCCGACGATCCCGGCGGCCTCCTCGGCGGCGCTTCCGGCGGGTACGGTGCGGCCGAACGGCCCGAACCGGTCGAAGCCCAGCGGGTTGACGCAGCTGACGACGATTTTGCCGGTCACCGCCTCCGCCAGGCTGGTCACCAGTTCGGCGTGTCCGTCGTACGGCACGGCGAGCAGCACGATGTCGGCGCTGTCCGCCGCCGCCAGGTTCGACGTACCGGTGATCCTGGCGCCGTCGGCGAGTAGGGACAGTTCCTCGGCGGCGACGGTGGCCCGCTCGGCGTCACGTGACCCGAGGACGACGTCGTACCCCGCACGGGCCAGGCGGTAGCCCAGCCCCCGGCCCTGCGGCCCGGTGCCGCCGACCACCGCGATCCGGGTGGGAACGCTGTCGGTCACCGGGTCACCCCTTCGCTGCCTGGGCGAGCCGGGTGAGGGTCTGCTCCTTGTCACCCAGCGTGGAGATGATCGGGCTGCGCACCCCGGCCTCGTGGTACGACACCAGCTTCTCGAAGGCGTCGTCGGTGGAGCCACAGGCCGTGACGTTCTGCACCAGGCTGTTGGGGACCAGTTGCATCGCCCGCTTGATGTCCTCCGGCGAGGCCGGCCAGCCGGCGATCTCCTGCAACCGGTCGACGAGTTCGCGTTCCACTCCGCAGTGCTCGGCGATGTGCGGTTGCTGGCAGAGGTAGAGGGTGAGGAAGGCCTTGCACGCGTCGATGGCCTCCTGCGGGTCGTCGTCGTTGACGCTGCACGCCACGATCTGGGTCAGGTCGATGCCGTCGCGGCCGTCGGTCCGCTTGGCGACGCCCCGGTCGATCGCCTCGCGGGCGCCGACCAGGTACGACGGGGGCAGCAGGAAGTCCATGTGTACGCCGTCGCTGATCTCGCCGGCGAGTTCGAGCATCCGGGGGCCGACCGCGCCGATGTAGATCGGGATGTCGACCGGCTTGTTCTCGCGGTACATGCTGTCGAAGCGCACGTCCCGCATCTGCACGAATTCGCCGTCGAAGGAGACGACCTCGTTGCGGAAGAAGGTCTGTAGGACGGTGATGTACTCGCGCATCGACTTGAGCGGCTTGGACAGCGGCTGGCCGACCTTCGTCGCCAGCGGTTCCCACCACGCGCCGATGCCCAGGATCGCCCGGCCCGGCGCAACCTCGTCCAGGGTCTTGAAGGTGACCGCCATCAGGGCCGCGTTGCGGCTCTTGTTGTTGACGACACCGGTGCCGATCTTCACGTTCCTGGTTCGGCTCGCGATGATCGCCGCCGGGACGATGCCGTCGCGGGCGAGTCGTCCCTCGGCGACCCACACGGACTCGAAGCCGTTCTGGTCGGCGAACTCGGCCTGCCAGTAGGTCTGCTCAAGGCTGAGTCTCTCGCCGACGTGGATGCCCAGGGGAATTTTCATCTCGGTTGTCAGCTCCGCTCGGTGCATGGGGTCAGGTCAGGAGTCGGTTAGAAGAGGTGCGGTTCGGCGCGGGTCAGGAAGGTTCCCCGGCCGGGCGTGTCCTGCCGGAGGCCGGTCCCGTCGACCAGGTGCTCGCCCCGGGAGAACACGTGTTCCGGCTTGCCGGTCACCCGCATGCCCTCGTAGATGTTGTAGTCGGTGCGCATGTGCGAACCCGCCGCCGTGATCACGTGGTCGGCCGCCGGGTCCCAGACCACCAGGTCGGCGTCCGCTCCGACGGCGACGACCCCCTTGCGGGGGAAGAGGCCGAACAGCTTGGCCGGCCGGGTGGCGACGAGGTCCACGAACCGGCACGGGTCGATCAGTCTGCCGGCCACCCCGGCCTGCCAGAGGACCATCAGCCGGTCCTCGATGCCGGGGACGCCGTTGGGCACCTTCGGGAAGTAGCCCGGACTGCGCATCTTCTGCGGTGGCAGGTCGTCGGGCTGGTGCAGGCAGAAGCCGGCGTGGTCGGTCGCGACGGTCGACAGGGCGCCGGTGGCCAGCATCCGCCACAGGCCGGCCTGGTTGCTGCGTTCCCGGATGGGCGGGGAGCAGACGTACGCGGCGGCCCGTTCCCCGAGGTCCGCGTAGTCCTCGTAGGCCACGACCAGGTACTGCGGGCAGGTTTCGCCCCACACTCTCGACCCGGCCGCCCGGGCCCGGCTGATCTCGTCGGCCGCCGCCGCGCTGGAGACGTGTACCACGTACAGCGGCGTACCGACGTGCTCGGCGAGCACGACCGCCCGGTGCACCGCCTCGGCCTCGGACTCGTGTCCGTGCGCCCGCAGGTGGAAGCTCTCGGCGGTCCGGCCGCTGTCGACCAGCCGCCGGACCTCCCGGGCGACCATGTGTCCGTTCTCGGCGTGCACCATCGGCAGTACGCCGTACTCGCGTGCCAGTTCGAACCCGTCGAGCAGTTCGCTGTCGTCGACCATCTGGCCGGGGTAGGCCATGAAGAACTTCCAGCTCGCGGCGCCCTCCTTGACCAGTCGGCGCAGATCGTCGAGGACGTCGGGCTGGGCGGCGCGGGGCGGGACGATGGCGTGCAGGCCGACGTCGACGACGGCCTTGGCCGCCGCCACGTCCCGCCGACGCAGGTAGGTGTCGTACAGCGACCGGTCCGGCTCCTTCTTCACGAAGTCGAGGACGGTGGTCGTGCCGCCGTACGCCGCCGCGATGGTCCCGGTGTGGAAGTCGTCGGCGGTGTGGGTGGTGAACCCGTCGACCGGGTACTCCAGGTGGGTGTGCGCGTCGACACCACCGGGGATGACCAGCTTCCCGGTCGCGTCCACGACGTGGTCGGCGGTCCAGCCCGGCCCGGCGCCGAGGGCGACGATCCGGCCGTCGCGTACCAGCACGTCGGCGCGGACCGCCGCGTCGGCGTTGACGACCGTCCCGTTCTTGATCAGCGTCGATGGCATCGTGTCTCTCCTCCCTGTCGGGTTCCCACCCGTTGCGCCGCCGGTCAGCCCTGGTAGTGCTCGTCGGCGAGGGACAGGACCTCGTCGAGGACGCCGAGCGCGAGGTCGATCTCCTCAGCTTTGATGACCAGTGGCGGGGTCAGCCGCAGGACGTTGAAGTTGGCGGTCAGGTAGACGCCCTGCTGCATCGCGGCCTTGAGCAGGCGGCTGACCGGGGCCGCCGCCGGCCCCTTGGCGTTGAACGGGACGAGCGGCTCCCGTGTCTCGCGGTTGCGGACCAGTTCCACGCCGTAGAACAGCCCCCGGCCGCGGATGTCGCCGATGCTCGGGTGACGTTCGGCCAGCCTGGCCAGGCCGGCCCCGAGCCGCTCCCCCATCGCCCGTGCGTTCTCGACCACGCCCTCGTCCTGCATGATCCGCAGGGAGGCGACGCCGGAGGCGCAGGCGAGCGGGTGCCCGGCGTAGGTCAGGCCGCCCCAGAACATGTTGTCCCGCAGCCAGTCGGAGAGCCGGGCGGAGACCGTCATGGCGCCGAGGGGGACGTAGCCGGAGTTCAGTCCTTTGGCGGTGGTGAGGATGTCGGGCACGACATCCCAGTGGTCGCAGGCGAACCATTCACCGGTACGGCCGAAGCCCGCCATCACCTCGTCGAAGATCAGCAGGATGCCGTGCCGGTCGCAGACCTCGCGCAGCGACCGCAGGTAGCCGTCCGGTGGGTAGAGCAGGCCGTTCGTGCCGGTGACCGGCTCGACGATCACCGCGGCGACCGTCTCCGGGTTCTCGTACTGGAGGATCTCCTCCAGGTGCGGGCCGCCGGAGCAGACCGGGCACGGGTCGGGGTGTCCGGACGGGCACCGGTAGGTGTAGGGGTCGAGCATGCGTACCACGCCGGTCATCCCCGGCTCGGCCGCCCACCGGCGCGGGTCGCCGGTCAGCGACATCGCGCCGGCCGTGGCACCGTGGTACGAGCGGTAGCGGGCGATGATCTTCTGCCGGCCGGTGACGTGCCGGGCCAGCCGGACGGCGTTCTCGTTGGCCGCCGCCCCGCCGGTGGTGAAGAAGCTCATCTTCAGGTCGCCGGGGGTCAGTCCGGCCATCAGCTCGGCCAGCTCCGCCCGGGAACGCTCGGCGAAGCCGGGTCCGATGTAGCACAACTGCTCGGCCTGGGCGCGGATCGCCTCGACCAGCCGTGGGTGCTGGTGGCCCAGGTTCAGGTTGACCAGTTGCGACTGGAAGTCGAGGTACCGGCGGCCGTCGTAGTCCCAGAACCACGAACCGGATCCGCCGGCCACGGGGATCGGGTCGAGCGCGCCCTGCACCGACCAGGAGTGGATCACGTACTCCTTGTCGACGTCCTTGAGCCGCTGGCTGGTCCAGGTGTCGGTCATCGTCATCGGCTGGCCTCCGTCCCGTCCGGCTGGGTCAGTTGCTCGTCAGCTCGGCGCCGAAGGCGGCGAGCCGGGCCAGCGGGCGTCCGGCGTTCGCCGCGGCGCAGACCACGAAGATCTCCCGTGGCCGGGGCACGTCGGCCACCTGGAGGGTCACCGTCTGGTGGTGCGAACGGGTCTTGGCGTCCAGCTTGTGCTTGAGCGGGATGTCGATCGGGCTGCCGGGCAGGCCGATCTTCTCGGCGGCGGGCAGCAGTTCGGTGCCGCCGGCCGCACCGCGGAAGACGTTACCGAAGCGGAGGTTGTGGATCAGCGCCGAGCCGTGCTCGACCTCTCCGTCGATACCGACGAGAGCCGCCTTGCCGAACGCCTCGACCTCGTCGCCGAGCAGTTCCACGCAGGCGGGGCCGACCAGGTTGCCGATCTCCTCGCCGATCTCGTCGGCCAGGCTGACCAGGTCCTGGACGTACTCACTGGGGTAGGGATTCTCGATGACCGCCCCGACGAAGGCGACCCGGTGCAAGGGCTGCACCGGGTGGCCGTTCTCCAGCCGTGTCTCTTCGAGGTGACGGATCAGCTTGCGAACCCGGATGCTCACGACCACTCCTCTTGTCGGTTCATTGAATGAACCATCGGTTCATATATTGGCTTTGCGGGGAGAGCGAGTCAATAGCCTTCGAGGACAGATCCCGTTGATCGGAACGTCGGCGCGTCACCCGGTCCCCGCAGGTCCGCAGAGTGCGCCGGCCTACCGCCCGAACGGGAACACGCTCAGCTCACGGCTGGCCCATCAAGGACATAGAGGTCGGTCCGCCGGTCGGCCAGCGGCTGGTTGAACGGGTTGTCCAACCGCCCGGCACGCGAGCCGACCAGGTCCACCTCCGCCACCACGAGTTCCTCGCGGTCCGAACTCGCCGGGCCGGCGAGCGGCCAACCGTCCGGTCCCACGAGGACGGACCGGCCGACGAACGCCTGGCCGCGCTCGACCCCGATCCGGCTGACACCGGCGACGTAGTACTGGTTGCAGTGCGCCCCGGTCATGCACATGAGGTTCGCCATCGCCGGGGCGGCCGCAGGCTGCCCCGGCACCGGTACCCAGTTCGACGGCAGCACCACCAGGTCGGCGCCCTGCAACGCGGCGCTGCGGAACGTTTCGGGGAACCACGCGTCGTAGCAGATGCCGATCCCGATCCGACCCAGCGGCGTGTCGAAGACCGGGAAACCGTCCTGGTTGGGGTCGTAGATGTCCTTCTCGTCGTTCCACAGATGGGCCTTGCGGAAGGTTCCGACATGGCCGGTGGGGCCGAGCAGCACCGCCGAGTTGAAGACCCGGTCCCCGTCCCGCTCGGTGACCCCTCCCACGATCCACACGTCCAGTTCCTCGGCGAGCCGCGCCCAGGCGGCGACCGTGGGACCGTCCGGCACCGGCTGGGCGTGACGCGCGGCCTCCGCCCGGTCGGCGAAGACGTATCCCGCCGAGGATGCCTCGGGCAGTACCACGAGTCGGGCCCCACGGGCCGCCGCCTCCCGGATCCAGTACGACGTCCTGGCGATGTTCGCCGGGATGTCACCGAAGACCGGCTCCAGTTGGACCCCGGCGAGCAGGAATCCGGTCACCATGACGCCCGGACCGCCGCGTACTTGACGTTCAGGTACTCGTCGATGCCGACCTTCCCGCCCTCGCGCCCGAGACCGGACTGCTTGACACCGCCGAACGGCGCCGCGGGGTTGGAGATGATTCCCTGGTTGAGCCCCACCATCCCGCTCTCCAGGCGCTCGGTCACCCGCAGTCCACGGCCGACGTTCTCGGTGAAGACATAGGCAGCCAGGCCGTACTCCGAGGCGTTGGCCATGCCGACCGCCTCGTCCTCGTCGTCGAACACCACGACCGGGGCGACCGGGCCAAAGATCTCCTCCCGGACGGTCCGGACACCGTCGGGCACCCCGGACAGGACGGTCGGCGCGAAGAAGTAGCCCTCCCCGGCGATCGGCCCGCCGCCGGTGACGACCCTCGCCCCCGCCTGCGTCGCCGCGCCGACCAACTCGGCGACCGACGCCACCGCAGCCCGGTCGATGAGCGGCCCGACCTCGGTCGACGGGTCCAGTCCGTGACCGACCCGCAGCCCGCCCAGCCGCTCGGCCAGACCGCCGACGAACCGCTGCGCCACCGACCGCTGCACGTAGAACCGGTTCGCGGCGGTGCACGCCTCGCCGACGTTGCGCATCTTCGCCTGCACGGCCCCCTCGACCGCCAGGTCGAGGTCGGCGTCGTCGAAGACGATGAACGGCGCGTTCCCGCCCAGCTCCATCGACGTACGCAACACCCGGTCGGCGGACTGGGCGAGCAGCGTCCGGCCGACCGGAGTCGAGCCGGTGAACGACAGCTTGCGCAACCGGTCGTCGGCAAGCAGGGCCGAGGTGACCCGGCCCGACTGCGAGGTGGTGAACACGTTGACCACGCCACGGGGCAGGCCGGCCTGCTCCAGGATCTCGACCAGCGCCAGCATCGACAGCGGCGTCTGCTTGGCCGGCTTGACCACGACGGTGCAGCCGGCCGCCAGGGCGGGACCGATCTTGCGGGTCCCCATCGCCATCGGGAAGTTCCACGGGGTCACCAGCAGACACGGTCCGACCGGCTGCCGCATGACGACGACGCGGGAGCCCCCGGCCGGGGCCGTGAGGTAGCCGCCGTCGATCCGGACCGCCTCCTCGGCAAACCAGCGGAGGAACTCCGCAGCGTACCCGACCTCGGCCTGGGACTCGGCGAACGCCTTGCCCATCTCCAGGGTCATCATCCTGGCCAGGTCGTCCCGGCGTTCGATGATCAGGTCGAACGCCCGGCGCAGCACCTCCCCGCGTTCCCGGGGAGGCGTGGCGGCCCAGGTGGACTGGGCACGGGCGGCGGCGGCCAGGGCGGCCAGCCCGTCCTCGACCGAGGCGTCCGCCACCTCGGCGACCGTCGACCCCGTCGCCGGGTCCTCCACGGCCAGGACAGCACCGCCCCGGCCGGCGCGCCATTCGCCGTCGATGTACAGGCCCTTGGGGGTCTTGTCGACAACGGACATCGCCGCTGCCAACGCCTCGGCTGGTACGGCCATTGTTTCCTCCTTCACCGCAGGCGTCGCCACGGGCGAGCCGGTACGGTCGGCGGGTGCCCTAGCCTCTGGCAAAGGCACTCGGAATATCGATGTCGGCATTGCTCAGCAGGTCGGTGAGCTGTCGGGCGGCCTTGATCACCGACTCCGCCACGGTGTCGATGCGGTCGCGGGTGATCCGGTAGGTGGGCCCGCCGATCCAGACCGCGTACGGCGTCGTCCCCCGCAGGCGCACCGGTGCGGCGACCGACGCGGCCCCGACCTCCAGTTCGTCGTACGCGAAGGCGAACCCCCGGTTCCGGACCGCCTCCAGCGAGCCCATGAAGGAGTCGAGGTCCCCCACCTCCGGCGGGGCGTGGTCGGCGAACTCCTCGGCGAAGTCTGCCCGGACCGACTCCGGGTTCAGCGCCGCCAGCAGCACCTTCCCGGTGGAGGTCGCCCACACCGGCTGGGTGCGCGGGACCGGCTTCAGGGTCTGCCCGATCAGCGACGGCCCCGGCACCTGGGCGACGACCATCACCCTCGGCGGGAGCAGCACGTCGAAGCCCGCGGTCTCCCTGGTCTCCTCGGCCAGGTTCCGCAGCACCTCCCGCATGTGGCCGTAGGCGCCGCCCCCATCGAGCAGGCCACCCACGATGGAGAGCAGTCCGAGCGACACCCGGTAGCGGCGGGTCACCGGATCGAGGGTGAGCCAGCTTTCCCGCTCCAGCACGGTGAGCACCCGGTAGCAGGTGGCCTTGGGGATGCCCGCCTCCCGGGCCACCTCGCTGAGTCCGACACCCTCCGGATGAGCCGCCACGGCCCGCAGGAGCCAGATCGTACGTCGCACCAGGCCCGCCTCACTGGGCGCCATCGGTTCCTCCATCATCGCATCGGCAGCACGGGTAATACGGCCCACATCTTGGCAGACGTCACTGGCCGCGACCGGGTGCCGAGCGGTGGCCCGCCCGGCACCCGCCGGTCGCTAGTTCCCGCCCTCCGTGATCGTCACGGTCTGCGGTTTGTAGGAATCCCCGCGCACGTCGAAGCTGTCGGCCTTGAGTTCGTCGTTCGCGCGCTGCGACAGATCGGTGCGGAACGCGTCCTTGTCCGGCACGCCCTTCAACACGCCACCGTCGATCGCGATCTTGATCGTCTGGTCCCAGGCGGCCTGGTCCATCATTCCCACGCCGTTGGCCGAGGGCCAGATCAACTTGTTGATCTCGTTGAGCATCCAGGTCTGGTGCCCCTGCCCCAGGGCACTGCCGTTGTTGAGCACGACGTCGACACAGCCTGCCACGTCGTCGCGGCAGTAGCCCCAGCCACGGTAGGACGCCTTGAGGAACTTCACCGCGGTGTCCTGGTTGGCCTGCTCCCCCAGCCAGTCACCACGGGCGTAGATGCCGTCCTCCAGGCTGGTGTAGCCGGAGTCCTGGAGACTGATCACCGAGAAGTCCGACGGCTGGTAGAGCTTGCCGGTCTTCGGATTCTTGGTCTCCAGCAGCTGGGCGTACTCGTTGTAGGTCTTGGCCTGGGCGGCGTCGACCTCCCTCCGGAGCAGCAGCGACATGTCGAACGGCTGCTGGATGATCTCCGCGTCGCGCTTCGGGTCGACACCGGCGTCCTTCATCGCCGCGAACAGCACCAGCTCGTTGCCGTAGCCCCAGCTTCCGACCTTCTTTCCCTTGAGGTCGGCCAGCGCCTTGATACCGGAGTCGGCCCAGGCGACCTGGAGGTACGCGCCGCGCTGGAACACCTGGCCGATGTTCACCAGGTTCGCGCCCTGCGCCCTGGTCACCATCGTCTTGGTGACGTGGCTGACCGCGAACTCGGCGTTACCGGCGGAGAGCACCTGCTGAGGAACGATGTTGACGCCGCCCTCCTGGATCGTGACGTCGAGACACTCCTCGGCGTAGTAACCCTTCTCCTTGGCCGCGTAGTAGCCGGCGAACTGGGCCTGGGCGACCCACTGGAGTACGACCCGGACCTTGGTGGTCGACGCGCAGTTCTTGCCGGCCTCGGCTGCGGACGGGCTCGGGTCATCGGACATGCCACCGCACGCCGAGGTGGCGAGGAGGGCGGCGGTGAGGGCGGTGGCGATTACGGCGGGTCGGCCCTTCCGGGAGGTCCGCCAAATTTGCAGGGCCATTCTGACTCCAACAGATCGTGGTGGCCCGTGGCTCACGAGTCGCTGTCGTGCAGGGACTCGTGCCAGGGCATCAAGAGGCGTTCCAACAGGGACATGGCACCGAACATCAGCAGGCCGAGAGCGCTGGCGACGGCGATCCCCGCCCAGGCGAACTCGAAGCGGGGCAGGGCCGCCTGATAGGCGATGTACACCCCGAGAGCGTTGCTCGGTCCCCCGAAGTACTCGGTCACGATCACGCCGATCACGGCGAGCGTGGTGCCGAGCTTGAGCGCGTTGAACAGGTACGGCAACGCGTTGGGCAACCGCAGCATGAGCGCCACCTGTCGTGGCTTGGCCGCCAGCGATTGCATGATCTCCAGGTGCAGGGGTGAGACCTGGAGGAGCCCTCTGGTGGTGTTGACCAGGACCGGGAAGAAGACCATCACCGCGGCCACACCGGCCTTGGACATCGGATTGGTGACCCCGAACCAGTTGTTGAAGATCGGCGCGAGGGCCACGATCGGGGCGCAGTTGATGACGACGGCCGCGGTCAGCACCGGACCGGAGAGTCCCGGAAACCGGCTGAGCGCCAACGCCACCGTGACCCCCCCGACCGCGCCGAGGACCAGGCCGATGAGGACCTCCTGCACGGTGACCACCGACGCCGACATGATCGTGCCGAACTCGGCCACGAACGCCGTCGAGATGTCGGCCGGCGCCGGGACGATGAACGACGGGACGTCGAAGACGGTCACCAGCAGCTGCCACGAGCCGAGGATCACCAGCGCGGTGAGGACGACCGGGAGGGCCCGGCCGACCGCCGCCCGGGCTCCGGCGCCGGGCGAGGTGCCCCGCGCGATCCGCATCGTGCTCATCGGGCCGCCTGCTCGGCCGGGAGGCCGTGCAGCGCCGTACGGACCTCGGTGACCTTGGCGAAGAACGCCTCGGTGGTCCGGGTCGCCGCGGTCCGTGGGTACGGCAGGTCAACGTCGATGCTGGCGGCGATGCGTCCGGGACGCGCGGACATGACGGCGATCCGCGACGAGAGGAACACCGCCTCGGAGATGCTGTGCGTCACGAACACGACGGTGGTCCGGGTGTCCGACCAGATCCGCAGCAATTCGCCCTGCAACCGCTCGCGGTTCATCTCGTCGAGAGCACCCAACGGCTCGTCCATGAACAGGATCTCCGGGTCCGCCGACAACGCACGGGCGATCGCCACCCGCTGCTGCATGCCGCCGGACAGTTGCCAGGGGAAGTGCCGGGAGAAGTCGGAGAGCCGGACCAGTTCCAGCATCTCGTGGGCCTTGGCCCGCCGGGTCTGCTTGTCCACCCCGGCCACCTGCAAGGGCAGCTCCACGTTGCGCTGCACGGTACGCCACTCGAAGAGGCCGGCCTGCTGGAAGACCATCCCGTAGTCCCGGTCGGTCCGGGCCGCGCCCGGCGTCTTGCCGTTCAGCGACACCGTGCCGCTGGTCGGCTCGGTCAGGTCGGCCAGGATCCGCAGCAGGGTGCTCTTGCCGCAGCCACTCGGGCCCAGCAACGACACGAACTCGCCCCGGTTGATCGACAGGTCGATGTCCTGTAGCGCCGTCACCGTACGGTTCCCGCCGGTGAACTGCTTGTTGACTCCTCGCACGGAAATGATGGCGGCCTCAGACATCAGCATCTCTCCAGGTGTTGTTGAGGCGGAAGGAACGTTCACCGTGTGTGCCGGTGCCGGAGCGCCATGCGCTCGATGAGGGCCAGGGACTGCACGAACACGATGCCGGCCGCCGCCGCGACCAGTACGGCCGCGTACAACTTCTCCGGCCCGTTCGAGTAGTAGTAGGCGAAGGTGAGAATCGCCCGGCCGATACCCCGGCCGGTTCCTGCGGACAGCTCGCCCACGATGGCGCCCACCACGCTCGCGGTGGCCGCGAGCCGGAGCCCGGCGAACACGAACGGCAGGGCCGCCGGAACCCGGAGCCACCCCAGCACCTGCCAGCGGTTCGCGCCCACGCTGCGCATGAAGTCCAACTGGACCTTCGGCGGCGACGTCAGGCCGCGCAGGGCGTTGATGGTGACCGGGAAGAACGCGAGATAGGCGGCGATCCCGGTCACCGCCACCCACGGCGGTGCGCCGGCCTTCCCGCTCCAGATCACGATCATCGGTGCGATCGCCACCAGGGGAACCGTCTGCGACGCCACCAGCCAGGGCATCAACCCCTTGTTGAGCGGGACCACGTGCAGGAAGAGGACCGCCAGCACCAGTCCCAGTGACGAGCCGGCCACCAGTCCGTAGAACGCCTCGCGGAGCGTCACACTGGTCTCGCCGGCGAGGTAGCTGCCCAACGACATCGGGTCGCCCCGCCGGGCCGGCTCGACCAGGGCGCCGAGGATCGACCAGACGTGCGGCATCGAGAGATCGTCGGTGGCAACCGGGAAGGAGACCCGGGTACCGGGTACGACGTCACCGACGGCACGCCCCAGCGCCTTGTAGCCCTCCCACATGCTGGCGAGCACCGCCACGACCAGCACGGCCCCGGCAGCGTTCAGCACGCGATTCTTCGCGGCGGACACCCGCCCGGGTCGGCGCGGCGTCGCTCGTTTCACCTGTCCGGCCGGTTCGGCCTCAACGTCCACCGAGGAGGTGGCAGTTCTTGTCGCAGTCATGCAGGCACTCTCCGAAATCCCTCGGAAGCGTCGTCCGGCGTCGGATCCGTCGGCCATCCTGCCGATCGGATCACTGAGTGAACTGGTGGTTCACCATAGGAGCGTGACTGAGGCCACGTCAACGGTTTGCCCAGGACATCGGATTCTGATCTGAACGCTGACCACTGACCCCCGCCACCTGCGGAGCCGCCGTCCGGATCAGGCGGCGCCAAACATGACACCTCTGTGAGCCAACATGGCTTGCTTATGTGCCATCTGTGTGCCACATTGGCACCATGGACTTGACCTCGTATGTGAGCAACCTCGGGCGTGAGTTCGCCACGCTCGCCGAAGCCGGCGGTGAGGAGGCGCGCACACTGGTCGAGCGCCTGACCGGGTCGCTCGAGTCGGCGATCCGGATGACGCTGCTGGACGCGCTGTCGGCCGCCGCCGACGAGATCACCCGGGACCTGGCTCCGGGTTCGGTGGAGCTGCGCCTGCGTGGACGCGAACCGCACTTCGTCGTGACCGCGCCACCCGCCGAGCCGCTCGGCCTCGCCACCGAGGACGCTGCGGCGAGGGTCGACGGCGCGCCGGACAGCGATCTGCTGATCGCCGAGGACGGCCCCGCCGCGCGGATCAACGTACGCCTGCCCGAGCAGCTCAAGGCCGCGATCGAGGAGGCCGCAGCCAAGGAGGGGCGCTCGGTCAACGCCTGGCTGGTCCGGGCGGCCGCCGCCGGCCTACAGCGCGCGGACCGCGATCAGCGTCCCGAGCTACGCGGCAGCGGGAAACGCACCCAGCAGCGCTTCACCGGCTGGGTGCGCTAGCCGCACCGCACGCTTTCCGCACACCACGTCCCCGACCTGCGGGGACGGCTCACCTACCCATGATGCGGGGACAACCATGCCAACTTACGAGACGCCCGAACCGATTTCCGTCACGCTCGAACTCGGCGTCGGCGACGTGCGGATCGCCGCGAGCGACCGGACCGACACCGTCGTCGAGGTCCGCCCGAGCGACGAAGCCGACGAGTCCGACGTGAAAGCCGCCCAGCAGGTCCGTGTCGACTACACCAACGGCACGCTGCGAGTCACCGGTCCGAAGGCGCGCGTTTTCGACTTCTCCCGCCAGACCAGGTCGGTCGACGTGTCCATCGAACTGCCCAGCGGCTCGCAGGTGTCCGCCGAGATGCAGGCAGGCGACTACCGCTGCGCCGGCCGGCTCGGGCAATGCCGGCTCAAAACCTCCGCCGGGGACATCTGGCTCGAACGAACCGGCCCGCTGCGCCTGGACACCTCGGCCGGTCACATCACCGCCGACGAGGTCACCGGCAACGCCGAGATCTCCACCGGCTCCGGCAAGATCCAGATCGGCGAGGTCGAAGGCACCGCGGTGATCAGGAACTCCAACGGCGACACCACGATCGACGTGGTCACCGGCGACCTACGAGTCCGCGCCGCCAACGGCGACATCCACATCGAACACGCCGGCGCCGGCGTCGATGCGAAAACCTCCAACGGCAGCATCCGCCTCGGCGAAGTGAACCGCGGCTCGATCATCCTCGGCACCGCCATGGGCAACCTGGACGTCGGCATCGCCGAAGGCACCGCCGCCTGGCTCGAGGTCAACACCGGGTTCGGCCACGTACGCAACCTGCTGAACAACACCACCCGACCCGACGACACCGACCAGACCGTCGAGATCCGCGGCCGAACCTCCTACGGCGACATCACCATCCACCGCTCCTGATCCACTTCTGGCCCTGGAGAAAAGGTAACCATGACCATCACGCAATCCCGGCCGGCGATCGCCGCGACCGGGCTACGAAAATCGTTCGGCGACCAAGTCGTGCTCGACGGTCTCGATCTGAACGTGCCACGGGGAACGGTCTTCTCGCTGCTGGGCGCGAACGGCGCCGGAAAGACCACCACCGTCAAGATCCTGTCCACTTTGCTCAGTGCCGACGCCGGTGACGCCCAGGTCGCCGGGCACGATCTCGTCCGCGAACCGGACGCGGTGCGCGCCGCGATCGGTGTCACCGGTCAGTTCTCCGCGGTGGACAACCTGCTCACCGGCGAGGAGAACCTGCTGCTGATGGCAGATCTGCACCACCTCGCCCGGGGCGAAGGCCGGCGGCGCGCCGCCCAACTGCTCGAACAGTTCGACCTGACCGAGGCGGCCAGGAAGCCGGCGTTGGCCTACTCCGGGGGCATGCGGCGGCGGCTCGACCTGGCGATGACCCTGGTCGGCAGCCCGCAAGTGATCTTCCTCGACGAGCCGACCACCGGGCTGGACCCGCGCAGCCGCCGGGACATGTGGCAGATCGTCCGGGACCTGGTGGCCGGCGGCGTCACCATCTTCCTGACCACGCAGTACCTGGAGGAGGCCGACGAGCTGGCGGACCGGATCGCGGTCCTCGACCGCGGCCGGGTGGTCGCCGAGGGAACCGCGGAGGAGCTGAAGCGCCGCATCCCCGGTGGACACGTTCGCCTACGGTTCGCCGACCCGCAGGGCCTCGACGCGGCCATGGGCGTGCTGGGTGAGGCCTCGCGCGACAACGACGCCCTCGCCCTGCGGGTGCCCAGCGATGGCAGCCTTCGCTCGCTGAAGACCCTGATCGGCCGGCTCGACGACCGGGCCATCGAGGTCGACGAACTGTCCGTGCACACCCCCGATCTCGACGACGTCTTCCTCGCCCTCACCGGCAACTCCACCAACGAGAAGGTGACCACCCGATGAGCACCCCCGCCCTCACCGGCCCGGCTCCGGCAAGCCTCCGTTTCCATCCGCTACGCGACTCGGCGACGATGCTGCGCCGCAACCTCAAGCGCATGCTGCGGTACCCGTCGATGACCGTGACGCTCGTCGGGATGCCCGTCGTCTTCCTGCTGCTGTTCGTCTACGTGCTGGGCGGCACGCTGGGCGCCGGGCTCGGCGGGACGGTACCCAGCGGCGCAGCCGACGGGCGCGCCGCGTACGTCAACTACGTGGCGCCCGCGATCATCCTGATGACCGTGACGGCCACGGTCCAGGGGACCGCGATCTCGATCGCCATGGACATGACCGAAGGCATCATCACCCGGTTCCGCACCATGCACATCGCCCGCGTCTCGGTGCTGACCGGACACGTCCTGGGCAGCATGATCCAGGCGGTGTTCAGCCTGGCGATCGTGATCGGCGTGGCGCTGCTGGTCGGCTTCCGGCCCACGGCCGGGCCGGGCGCGTGGCTGGCCACGGCCGGTTTCCTGGTGGCGGTGACCTTCGCGCTCGTCTGGTTGTCCGTCGCGCTCGGCCAGGTGAGCAAGAGCGTCGAGACCGCGAGCAACCTGCCCATGCCCCTTGTTCTGCTGCCCTTCCTCGGCAGCGGGTTCGTCCCCACCGACTCCATGCCGGCCGGTCTGCGCTGGTTCGCCGAGTACCAGCCGTTCACGCCGATCATCGAAACCCTGCGCGGCCTGTTGATGGACAAGCCGATCGGGAACAACGCGTGGATCGCGCTCGCCTGGTGCGCCGTCATCGCGCTGGGCGGATACCTCTGGTCGAAACGACTGTTCAACCGCGAGTCCTGAGCCTGCCGCCTCTGCTCCCGAGACGGCCAGCGCCCTCGCTTGAGCACTCCCGCTCCCTCATCCCCCCTGCCGTGATGGCATCGCCATGCCCAAACCCGACGCCAGGAAGGGATAAAACGGATGAGCATCACCAAGAGCGCGGTTTGGTATCTTTCGCCCATCGTGGCCTGCCGGTCGGCTCAAGGACCTGGAGCGGGAGAATGCCCGGCTGAAAAAGATCGTCGTTGAGCATCTGCTCGACATCGACATGCTCAAGGAGTCGAACCGGGGAAACTGGTGAGTCCAGAGCGCCGTCGCCGTATCGTGAGCGTGCTGCCGCAGCACTTCGGAGTGTCCCAGCGCAGGGCCTGCCGGGTGGTCGGGCAGCACCGATCGGCCCAACTCCGGCCCGCCTCGACCCGTCGTGACGCCGATGAGGTGTTACGGGCCAGGTTGCGGCCAAACCGCTCCTCGCCCGCGAGGTCTGGGCCCTGCTACGCGCCCCCCACACGTCCGCCCTCGCTACTTGACCGCTATAGGAGCGTCAACGCCCTGATGAAGAACTTCTCCTCCAGCCTCAAGATCGAGTTGGGGTATCTCGCACCAGCAGGGCGTACGCGTGCGGAAGCCGAGAACGCGCTCTTCTCCGACAAGCCACCGCAACGTCCCTGGCTCGCCTCCCGATGACCAACACCGACGATCTTGTGATCCCTGGAAACAGCGGCGTATCTTGGTGGCGCGGTTACGGCCAACGATGACGTTTGCACGGTAGCGGCGGCCGGGCTCGGCGAGGGGATCCTGAGTATGTACAGCATGGGTATCGACCTGGGCACCAGCTTTACCGCCGCAGCGACCGCCTCCGCCGGGACCGTGAACATGGTGCCGCTGGCCGGGCAGGCGATCGTCACCCCATCGGTCGCCTATCTCGACGAGAAGGGCGCGCTGCTGAGCGGTGAGGCGGCCGACCGCCTCGGTCTGCAGGACCCCAGCCGGGCGGCGCGGGAGTTCAAGCGCCGCCTCGGTGATCCCACCCCGGTGATCCTGGACGGGGCGCCGTACTCCCCCACCGCTCTGATGGCCGCCCTGCTCCGTTCCGTGCTGGACACCGTCAGCCAGGCACAGGGCGGCCCGCCCGAGCGGATCGTGCTGACCCACCCGGCGGTGTGGGGCCCGTACCGGCGCGAGCAGTTCGCCGCCATCCCGCACCTGGCCGGCCTGCCCCGCCCGCAGACCGAGCCGGGGTCCGGGGCCGGGTCGGACGGCCCGACCGTCATCACCACCACGGAGCCGGTGGCCGCGGCCACGTACTACTGCTCCACCCAGCCACTGCCCCCGGACGGTCTGCTGGCGGTCTACGACCTGGGCGGGGGCACATTCGATAGCGCGGTGGTACGCAACGGCCGAGACGGGCTGGAGATCATCGGTACCCCCGAGGGCATCGAATGGCTCGGCGGCGCCGACTTCGACCAGGCGATCGTGGACCACGTCGACCGCCAACTCGGCGGTGCGATCACCGCGCTGGACCCGACCGATCCCGGTACCACTTCGATCCTGGCCACCCTGCAGCGCGACTGCATGCTCGCGAAGGAGGCGCTGTCCACCCACGAGCAGGCCGAGATTACGGTGGCGCTGCCCGACGCGGTCCGGCACGTGACCGTGACTCGGGAAGCGTTCGAGCAGATGATCACGCCGCCCGTGGAAACCACCATCGAGACGTTCCGGCGGACTCTGACCGCCGCCGGCATCACCCTGCAGGACCTCACCGCCGTGCTTCTGGTCGGCGGATCGTCCCAGATCCCCCTGGTTACCCGGTTGCTGCGGGACACACTGCGGCGACCGATCATGATCAATACCCATCCGAAGCACGCGGTCGCGCTGGGCGCCGCGATGCTCAGCGCCGACGCCCGCACGGCGCGCCGCATCCCGGCGCCCCGGCGGCCCGAGCCCGACGCGCCGGCCACCACGGCGGCCCGAACCGGCGATCCACGCACGGCGGCCGGACGTGGCAGCGGCGCGCCCGCAGCCGTGGCCGCAGCCATAGGCACGCTGGCGCTTAAGGCGGGGCGCGGCGTGAAGCACCGGGCGCAGCCGCCGGCCAAGCCGGTAAGCCCGGTCAGCAGCCCTGCCGGGCACAAACCCCCGGCGGCCGTGCCGCCCCCGGCGCGGCAGCGGTGGTCACGGCTCGCGATCGCGCGCTTCGTCGTCGCCCTGGTCGTGATCTTCGGCCTGCTGGGCGTAGCGATCATCATCGAGACCAACGCCCCGAGCGACGGGCCGCAGGTGCCCAGCGCAACGTCCGGGACCAACACCCCGAGCGGTCGGCCGCAGGTGCCCAGCGCAACGCCCAGGACCAACACCCCGAGCGGCCAGCCGGTGCTCAAACTGGAGAACGTCCAGGTACGCAAACCGTCGAAGCTGACTGCGGTTCGCCCCGCGGAAAAAGGCGCTAAGCACTTCGTCGACCGGACGGTCACCCTCGTCAGCCTTCCCGACCCGCTCACCGGAGGAGTGCTGATCCCCGGCGCCAGCAACGACAAGCGACTGACCTCCCCGGCGGACTACCTGGTCTTCAATGTCGCGCGCGACGCCACCGTGTACGTCGCCTTCGACGGACGCGGAGCACCGGATGTGGACAACTGGTGGCCGGCGTGGTTAGACCAGCAGGGCTTCACACGCACTGACATGACCATCAAGAGCACCGACAGGGACCAGCCCGCCCTCATCGTGTTCGCCAAGAATGTGCCGGCAGGGCGCGTCACGCTCGGACCGAACGCGGCAACAAGCCAATTTTCCACCAGCTACATCACGGTCGTAACCGCTAGATAATAATTCCCTGACAAGGTCCCGAACTTCGCCGACCTCTCCCCCCTTCAAGAATCCAGCCCGACCGGCCGGGTCGACGGGATGGTGGTCACCGGTACCGTCGGCGCCTGCTCGCGCATGACGTAGAGGCCCCTCTCCACGTCCACGAGCAGGGTGCCGTGCGGACCGTAGATGACAGCAGTGACGTCGTAGCGGTACTGATGGAACGTCCGCTTCGCCTCCACGTTGCGCTCGTTGACCTCGCTCATCTCGGCCGCGTGGGCTTCGCCGTCCTCGCGACCGACACCGAAGCCGTCGCCGTTCCAGCCGAGCTTCTTGACGCCGCCGGTGGGAGCGCCACCCTGCGGGCCGAACGAGAACTCCCAGCCCGAGGACGAGTCGCCCTTGTTGATCGGGCCCGCCTCGTTCTGCTGGTATCGCCGGGCCTTCTGCTCGAAGGCCAGCGGTCGGCCATCCTTGTCGACATAGATCTCCGCCCGCCGGATGTCCAGCCCGAGAGTGACGCCGGCGCCCGGAACCTGGTAGCGGTGTTCGAGCAGCGGCTCGAGGCGAGATCGCAGCATCATCTCGGACGCGTGGTGCGCCATCAAGCGGTCGAAATCGCTGCCATCGTGCACGCCCGGCACTCGCCAGGCGTCGTCGGTGCTCAGGTCCAGGCCCTGACGCAGCCGCGGCGGTTGGGTGGTCAGCGCCGCCCAGCGTTCGAACTCCCGGGCCACCCGGTTCAGCCGCCACGGATGGACGTTGCGGTCACTGACCAGGTCGTCGTTCAACCGGGGCCGGTGGGGCCTGGGCTCCGCCCATCGAGGTGTCGGCTGGCCGGCGCCGGCCGGGGCCGGGGCCGGGTCCGGACCCTGCCAACTCCCCGGCTGTTCGGCCGTCGGTCGGGTCAGGTATCGCGGCACGATGAGCCGGACGTCCCCAGTGACCTGAATCTGCTCCTGCCAGCCGAGCCCGGGGAGGTTGTGCCAGAGGTCGCGGACCGACCGTTCCAGGTTCGGCTGCCAGAGGCCGGCGAGCCAGGCGCCACCGAACAGCACGTTGCGCACCGAGTCGAGCACGTACGTGACCGCCTGGGGCATCTCCGTGGTCAGCGTCATGTCGACGGTGAAGTCCAACGGGTACTCGACCTCGTGTGACTTCTTGGGTCCGGTCCGGAAGATGTCCTTGGACTCGGACTGCGTGCCGCGTTCACTGGACTCCGCGCTCTCGTGCCCGTAGTCACCATGCCCGCCGAGAACGCTGCCCTGGTCGTTCCACGCGCCACGGCCGGAGAAGTTGACGAGCCCACCCCACGACGATCCGAAGGTTTCCGTGTTGGACTGGGCGTCGTGCGTCTCCCCCCGCAGGGTGAGGCTGACCTGCTCTCGCGGGCGGTCGCTCGACTGTGCGGCGGACGGGGTGGCGCTGACCCGCACCCACAGGTATTGCGTGGTGTGGTACGGCGTGGGCACCGGGAACCAGCCGTACACGCCCTGGCCGGACAGCGGAAGATACTGCGGCTCCAGGTTGCGGGAGGAGAACCGCTTCACCAGCGCGCGCCGCAGGTGGTCGGGGATACTCTCGCCGGAGGCGAACAGGCCGCGTTCCCGCAGCCGTTGCAGGATCGTGTCCAGCACGGCGTTGGCCCGCAACCGCTCGGGGTGCCCCACGGCGGGCAACAGCTCAGGGTCGATGATCTCGCGCGATGGCGCCGGGTCGGCCGTTTGCGTCCGGGGACGGTGCAGCCTCAGATCCTCGGCCGCACGATCGGTCGCCAGGAGATCCACCGCGTCGTCGGCGTCCAGGTAGACGGGTGCGGTGGCCGTGGTCTCGCCGTCCTTGGTGCGCAGGGCGGTGACCTCGAAGACCACCTGCCCGTGATAGGCGTGGACGACGTCGTTGTAGGTGGCCCGGGTGATGTCGATGGCGCCGTAGTCCCTGCCGTCCGAGCCGCCGAACGACACCCCACCCTCGACGTACAGGCCGCCGCCGGCGCGGCCGCGCTCGTGGGCCTTGTCCGAGTTGCCGCTGTCCGAGTTGCCGCTGTCCGGGCCGCTCTTCTTCGCCATGGTCGCGTGGTTCAGGTACTGGCCCCCGACACCGGCCTTGCCGCCGAGGCTGAGCTCGTTGCTCGTCCCGGCGGCGTGACTGATCGCCGACTGCCGGTACTGCTCGAGTTCGACACCGTTCGCGCTGTCGATGCCGTCGCTGCTGTACTGGTATTCGAGACCCGCTGCGAAGAACCGCTCCCGGATCCGGACGGCCTGCTGGTACCCGTCATGGGCAGGCAGTTGCAGCTCCCACCCGTGCTCCTCGACCGCCTCCGGGAACCCGGCGGCCAGTTCCGAGCCGGCGCCGAGATCGAAGATCGCGTCGGGCCAGTTCATCGGCTCGTCGAACCACTCGTCGGGCAGGCCGTTCACCTGCTGGTACAGCCGCGCCGCGGTGGCGGGCAGCTCGGGCACGTACCGGAAGGCCGCGTACATGCCGGCGCTGCCCTGGACGTCCAACGGCAGGTGCGGCGGTCGGCCGGCCGGTGCCCACGCGGAGTCGGATCGCGGGTTCGCGCGGGTCACGCCCGCGCCGTCGAGCTGCGCCGGCGTGATGGCCCGCTCCTCGCCGGTGCGCGGATCACGCGGCACATGCTCGACCGGTACCGCGATGTGGGTCGCCACCTCGGCACCGCTCCCAGCACCGATCAACCAGGTCTCGCGGGGTCCCCAGCCGCTGTCCGTCTGCTCGCGGATCACCACCTCGAACGCCGTACGGTAGCGATGGTCGACGACGTCTCCGACGGTCTCGGTCCGGCGGTACTCCTGCACCACCTGGCTGAGCTCGTGCTCGCTCGACCGTGCGTGCTCCGCCGTGACGCCGAGCCGTGGGAAGAACACCCTCCCCTGGTGTTCCGTCCCGCTCTCCGGCGTCTGCTCGTTCCGGTCGGACTGCTCGATGGTGCCCACCGGGTTCGACACCCGGCCACCCAACCGGCCACTGACACTGCCCTCGGTCGACCGGGAAGCCGACGTGGTGGCTCCGGTCAACGCACGGGCATTGACCGTCATCGGGTATTCCGGACTGTCCAGCAGTTCCCTCCGGTGCTCGGTCACCAGGATCTGGTACCGCTCGCCGCCGACCCGCACGGTGAACTTCTTTCCGGCCTGCGTCCGCGTCGGATCGGCCTCCATCGCGGCCCGACCCACCTTCGCCAGGATGGTGCGGCGCGCCACGGCGCCGATGTCGGCGCGCCCCGACTTCTGTCGCAGCACCGACTGCACCAGGTCGGCGACCTGTTCTGCCCCGGGCATGTTCGCCGCGATCCCCAGACCCTGGCCGCGCCGCATCGCCAGCGCCAGCGGCTCGCGGGGCGCCGGGCCGGCGGGGGGCACGTAGGGCTGCCGCGCCTGCGGCGCCCAGAGCACCCGCGGCGACAACCGGACGGCGATCTCGTCTGCCGGTGTCGGCGCCGGTGCCAAGGTCGGGGCGGCCGGCGTGATCACCGCCCGCTGCCGCCCCGTGCCCGGCCCACCGAACTCCGGGGTGAAGACCGTCCCGAAGACGCTGCGCTCGAACTGCTGCGCCTCGCTCACCGGCACGCCCAGCTCCGCGACCACCCGCCGGGTCACCGGTGCCACCGGAGAATCGCCATGCGTGGTCACCGTGAGGTCGAACACCACCCGGTAACGCGCCTGGTCCTCCTTGCGGTTCAGCACCGTGTGGTTCAGGGCCTTGCCGCCCACCTCCAGCGCGGACTCGCGTTCGGACTCGCCACCGAAGCCGAACGAGAAGGCACCGGCCGTCTTGTCGGCGGCCTCCTCCCGGCCACTCGCGTCGGCCGCCGCGTGGGTCAGTCCGAGGACCACCGCGTCCACGTCGACGCCGGTGCCGCTCGTGTCCGACACCTCCTCGCCGGAGGTCGCGATCACCCCGAGGTCGTCCCGCACCGTGACACCCTCGGTGATCCCCGCCAGCTGCAACTCCCGCATGACCGCGGTCGTGGCGACGTAGCCGCGGAACCTGCCGACCGTGAGCCGCTCGTCGATCGTGTCCGTCATGTCCCCGTTCGACAGCACCCAGCGACTACGGTTGCGGGTCGTTCGCTCGTTGAGCAGTTGGCGGGTGACCTTCGCGGCGACGCCCGCCGCGGTCTCGGCCGGCAGGGCAGCCGTCAGTGCCTGGTGCCAGCCGGTCACGAGTGGGGTCAGGTCGATCGCGTTGAGCACGTCCCGGGCCTGCGACGTCGACCGTGCCGGTGGCCCGGGTGGCGACGGCGCGAGCGGGGCCGCCGGGTTCGGCGCGGCGCTGCCGTTGGCGTACAGGGTGGGCAGGGAGATGTCGAGGAGGCCGGTCTCGGCCGGCACCGACGCCCGTCCCCACTCGACGCCGTTCACGAAGACCTGGAAGGACACTCCGCTGGTGAACGACGTCGACTGGGTCACGAACATCTTCCGGCCCCAGATGACCCGGGTCTCCCGGGACATCGCCTGCTGGCGCTCGCTCTTGATCGACACAGAGGGGAGGTTCGCGATCAACCTGGACGCGTACCCGGTCGAGATGTCGAAGGTCTCCTCCAGCCCACCGTCGGCCTTCCGCCCGCTGGACACGGACGTGTCGTTGCCGACCTTGGTCGAGCCGAACGAGACTCCGTACACCCGCGTGCCTCCGGCATCCCCGGCGGGCGACGGTCGCGCACCGTACGGCACGGGACGGATCCACACCAGTCGCCCGCCCGCGCTGAGGGTCTCTCCGGAGAACAGCACCCGCTCCCAGCGCTCACGGTGTTCCTCGACGGCACGGGAATCCCCCGGATCCGGTGCCGTCAGCAGCCTGTGCAGCGCCGCCGACACCCGCGTGCGGATGGCTGCCTCCTGGTTGGCAGTGCCCAGGTCCAGCCGGTCGGTCGTGCCCATCTCGATGTCGTCGGCTCCCCCGGTCGGCCACCCAGACGGCAGGTCGTCCATCACCTGCACGACGGTCTCCGTCACCTGCTGCGGCGTCAGGTGCCGCACCGCCGAGACGCTCAGCTCACCGAGCGCACCGGTGGCGAAATACCACGGCGTCGCCGGCTCGAGGTCCCTGGCCGTCCCCGTGACCGCAGCCCGAGCCGCGTCGACTCGATCCCGCTCCCCGACCGCACGCTCCCAGGCCGTACGCGCATCGGACGCCGCATTCTGGGCGCGGTCGAACCGCCCCTGGTGCCGTGCGGCGTTCCGCTCCAGCCGGGTCCGTTCCGCCGTACGCGCCGCCGCGTCGACCGCGTCTCTCAGCTCGGCCTGACGCCACGTCTCCGCCTGGCGCTCCGCGTTGTCGGCGTCCCGCCGCTCCGCCTCCACGCGCTCGCGTTCCTCCTCGACCGCACGCAGGTCGGCCCGCTGCCGCTCGACCTCCTGCTGTCGCGCGGCCTCGTCCGCCCGTACCCGATCGGCCTCCGCCAACTCGGCTTCCCGCCGGCCCTCCTCCCACCGCCGCTGCGCCTGCTCGGCCAACTGGTCGTCGGCGCGCTGCTGGTCCTGCCAGGTCTTCGCCGCCCCCTCGGCCAGCTCGCGCTCCCGCGCGCGCCACTGCGCTGCCGCGGCGGCGGCCTGCCGTTGCTGCTCACGCTCCGCCGCCAGGTGTTCCTGCCCGGGGTCCTGATCCGCCAGCTGGCGACGCGCCTCCTCCTCCGCGGCCCGCGCCTCCTGCTCCTGGCGCCATTGCTCCTGCCGGTCAGCTTCCGCCCGCGCGGCATCGCGGACCGCGTTCCGGGCCGCCAGCGCCCGCTGTACGCCCTGCCACGTATCCCACCGCGCCTGCTCGTCCCTCCGGGCCTGTTCGCGTGCCGCCGCCCGCTCGCGTGCCTCCTGACCCGCCACCAGGCGCTGCGCCGCCCGGGTGGCTGCCTCCTGCCGGGCCACCTCCCGCTCACCGGCTCGCTGGTCCGCGAGCTGCTCGGCAGCCGCCCGCGCCGCGTTCCGCTGCCGGAATCGCTCCGCCGCCCGGTCCGCCGCCGCTGCCGCGCCGGCCCGCAACGCCGGTAGGCCGTCCGTCCACTGCTGTGCCGCCGTCCGCCAGTCCGCCTCCCGGCTGGCGGCGTCCTGCTCCAGCTCCTGCCGCGTCCGGTCGGCCGCCCGCACTGCCCGCTCCAGCAGCTGTCGCGTCGTCCCGCGCTGCCGTTCCAGCTCGGCGACCCGGTCCTGGGCCCTGGTAAGCCGCTCCCACGCCGCACGCTCCGCCGCCTGCGCGGCATCACCGCTGGCCGGCGTCCCATCGGCGTCGGTCGGGGTCTGCGTCGCGGGCACCGGTGGCACGGCCGCGCGGGCGTCGACCTCGCGCGCCACGGCCTCCCGCGCCGACGACAGCTCGCTCCGGGCCGCGGCGAGGTCACTCTCGACGGCAGCGGCCGTGTCGCGGATGCCGGCCAGCTCCTGGGTCAGCCGTTCGACCTCCGGCGTGCTCCCGGCTGGCGTCGCGTCCACGTCGCCACCCTCGACGATGCCGGCCGCCGTGGGTGACGCGGGGGCGATTCCCTCGCCGGCACCGGCCAGGTCCTTCCCTGCCGGAACCGTCGCGGTCGCGTCGTCTCCCGCCGTCGAGGGCGCCCGCGGAACACCCACCCCGTCGGTCGTCGCCACGAACCGCACCCGACCAGGTCGGGCGGGCCCCCGGGCCAGCCCACCCCGCTGACCATCGAGGAACACCACCTTCCCGTCATCGGTCCGCACCACGTTGACCGCGTGTGAGATCCGGTCACCCTCACCCGTCACCACCACCACACCACGGGCCCCCGGCTCCGCAGCCTTCATCACCTCCACCACCGCCGAGTAGTCGGCCACCTCCACCAACGGCCGGTCCGCGTACCGCTTCAGCCACGCCACCGGCAGGTACGCCTCCGGCGGCACCTGGTGCCCGACCCCGTCCGCCAACGACATGTCGGTGCCGATCGCCGCCAACACACAGTTCGTCGCCGAATCCCGCCTCCGCGAGTTCGGACTGTCCGGATCGTCAGCACGGCCCGGGTTCACACTGCCCAGCCACGGGAACCAGACCGACACCTCAGCCGGCGACAACTGACTCGGAAGCAACACGTCATCGCGTCCCGCCTCACCAGCCACATCCGCCGGAGAGTCCGACCCGCCCGCCTCGGAGTCATTCCCCGCGTCAACCGGCCCATCCGGCGCGCCGGGCAACCCCGCCGGCCCGCCAGCACCATCGGGTAGGGACCACAACCGCACCGTGTGGTCGTCACTGGCGGAGACCACCACCCGTCGGCCCGGCTCGCCCTGCAGCGACGTCACCGTCCGCACCCTGCCGGTGTGGCCCTCCAACGTCAGGAGCAGCGCACCGCTGTCCGCGTTCCAGACCCGCACCGTCCCGTGCGCGTCGGCGGTGGCCAACCGCCGGTCCGACCCCGCCTGCCACGACGTCACCGCCACCGCCCCGCCGGTGTGGCCCTCCAATGTCAGGAGGGGCGCACCGGTGACCGCGTTCCAGACCCGCACCGTCCCGTGCGCGTAGGCGGTGGCCAACCGCCGGTCCGACCCCGCCTGCCACGACGTCACCGCCACCACACCGCCGGCGTGGCCCTGCAACTCAAGGAGCGGCGCACCGGTGACCGCGTTCCAGACCCGCACCGTCCCGTCCCAACTGGCGGAAGCCAACCGCCAGTCCGACCCCGCCTGCCACGACGTCACCGCCCCCACCACACCGCCGGTGTGGCCCCGCAACGTCAGGAGCCGCGCACCGGTGACCGCGTCCCAGACCCGCACCGTCCCGTGCGCGTCGGCGGTGGCCAACCGCCGGTCCGACCCCGCCTGCCACGACGCCATCGCCCCCACGCCGCCGGTGTGGCCCCCCAACGTCAGGAGCCGCGCACCGGTGACCGCGTCCCAGACCAACACCGTCCCGTCGTCGCTGGCGGAGGCCACCCGTGGGCCCGACTCCCCCTGCCACGACCTCAGCGCCCACACCGGGCCGACGTGGCCCGCCAACGTCAGGAGCCGCGCACCACTGTCCGCATCCCAGATCAACACCGTCCCTTGCATGTCGGCAGTGGCCAACCGCCGGTCCGGCCCCGTCTGCCACGACGTCACCGCCACCACACCGTCGGTGTGGTCCGGCAACGTCAGGAGCGGCGCACCGGTGACCGCGTCCCAGACCCGTACCGTCCCGTCGTCGCTGGCGGAGGCCACCCGTGGGCCCGACTCCCCCTGCCACGACGTCACCGCCCACACCGGACCGTCGTGGCCCGCCAACGTCCGGCGCTCCACACCGTCGACGACGTCCGCCGATGATGGGTCAGCATCGGTGCGCACCTGTTCGAGGTGTTGGTCCAGCTCCGCGGCCGCTGTCTCGACCTGGCCGAGCCGGTCCCCCAGCCCCCCGAGCTCGGTCGCGGGCAACGATTCGACGTAGGCGTCCACGGTGCGCGGCATCCGCGCACGGCTGAGACCCTGCATCTCCTGGAGGTACCGGTCGGACAGCCCCGCCAGGACGGACCGCGCCGGGCTGTCGTCCTGACCGGGGGCGGTCATCTGCCGCAACACTCGGTCAGCGGCCTCCATACGCGCCGCGTGGCCGTCGGCAAGAGCCCCCCACCGCTCGAGCAGATCCGCACGCGCAGCGGCGACCTCGGCGGAATCCCCCACCGTCTGCTCACCCGAGCCGACCGCACCCTCCCCGGCCTGCCCCGGCACCACCGCCGCCGCCTGAACCGGCAACGACGGGATCTGCTCCTCCACCCACTGCCGCGCCAGGCCGAACGCGCTCACCGCGGAGAACAACTCCGCCCGCCACTGCTCGGACACCTCCGGCACCCGCCCCACCACACGCAGGTGGGGCACCGGCGGTGACACCCCAAGGGCTGCCAGCAGCTCGGGCACCTGCTCTGCCGCACCGTCCGCCGACCACAACAACGCCACGTCCTGGCCATGATCCGTCAGGAACCGGTCGAAGTCCGCCACCCCCAGACCCCGCACAGCGGACAGGTCAACAATCCGCCGACCATCTTCTCTCTGGACCCCCTCTGGCAGGTTCTCGTCCGGGTCTACAGGTCTCTCGGTCACCACCCGCCGGCCCGATGCCGTATAGAAGACCCAGGCACCCAGATACACCGCCCGCAACACGTACTGGACGGCCTCCGGCACCTCCCCCCCCGGTGTCACCACCGCGTCCCACACCCGATAGATCTCATCCTCGAACCGTTCCATCACCCCCTCGGCCATCACCCCGTCAACCCGCGCCAACGCCGCCGCCAGCCGCCGGCTGCGCTCGTCGCCGGCCCACCTCTCCAACCGCAGATCAGGCCGATCCGTCCCCACCGGGAGCGCACCCTCACCCGTCCACCCGCGCGTGAGCCCGACCAGCCGCTCACCCAACGCCACCAACTGATCAACCCGCTCACCCATCCGGCGCTGCCCGTCCACCCCCACCGCCGGATCACCCACCACATCGGGAAGCGCCGCCCTCAACTCCCCGACCCAACCCACCCCACCCGACGCCCCCACCGCCTCCGCGATCCCCTCCACCTCGGCCAACACACGGGTCCACCCCTCCGCCTCGACCAGATCCCGCGCCTCCCGAAGGCCCCCACCCACCGGATCACCGACGGCCAACTCATCCATCCGCACCGGCCACAGATCATCCTCAGCCGTATGCGTCAACACCACCGTCGACGTCCACCCACCGAACCCGTGCACCACCACATACACCGGCTCCCGCAACCCCGACCCCACCGACGGCAACGCACCATTCAGGAAGGCGAACATCGACGACACGACCGCCTTGGGATCGCCCGGATGCGGCCCCGGCACACCCACCACCAACACCCGCGCACCATCCGGCACCCACGCCGGCCCCGCATCCGGCACCCCCGCCGCCAGACTCTCCCCCAGAGCCGCCACCGCGATCTCCTCCGCGAGCAACTCCGCCTGCCGCAACTGCGTCACCCGCAAACCACGCTCCGACCGCACGCTCGGAAGGAACACCCAATCCCGGAAATGCGAGAACGCCAGCTGCCGCCACCGCCACCAATCCACATCAAAAGACAGGAGGTACGGCCCATGGTCAACGGGCAATCCCTCCAGCCTCCGACGGCCCCGATAAGCAAGATCAGCGTCCTCATTGATCGGATGCGCCTGGAACTCCCGCAACAACGCCGGGAACGTCTCCCGACCCGAGAAATCGACAGCGACCAACTCACGCGGAACCACTCCCGCGTCCGGGTACGCCATATGCTGCCCGAGGACCGCCACCGCCCCCGACTCGTCACGCGCTGCCCGCAACGCCGCGACCTCGACCAACGTCCGCGGCTGCACTTCAGGAACACCAGACGGGTCGGCACTGTACGGCGACAGCTCGATCACCGCCGCCTCCGGCACCGTTACCCCCAACCCACCATCAAGTAACCGCTCCGCCAGATCCAGCACGTCCTCATGCGCACGGTCCTCGAACGCCACCACCACCCGCCACACGGCATCACCCGCGGGCCGACGCCTCCCCGTCCTCGCCTCCCACGCCTCGGCATCCGTCACCGCCTGCTCCTGTGCCACCGCGGCAAGACGCTCCAGATCAACCCCGGCGCCCACACCCTCCGGATGCACCACCGCCCACCCACGACCCGACAGGTGAGCGACGGGAAGGTCCAGTGCGACGGTCCGGTCATGCCAGGGTGCGACACCGCCGTTCTCGTGAGGTCCGGACCCGGCCGGGGCCACGGTGACGTTGACGGAGAACGCCTCGGACAGCAGGTGTGGTAGCGCCCCCGTGAGGCGGGGAACCGACGTCCCCCGCGCATCCAGGGCCTGCCGCAACAACGCCCTGTCGTCCGGGGACAGGCCGGCCCTTCCTTGGTCGAGAACGTTGGTTCTGTCGACGAAGTGGTCGAACGAGTCGCGCAGGTGGTCGCGGACGGCGTCCGGTGTCCGCTCACCCAGCGACGCCGCGACCCCATCCCCCGTCCTGTCGAGGAACTGCGTGAACAACCGATCCCACACGTCCGACCGCAGCAGCCCGGCCGGCAGGGACGGCAACGGCACAGAACCCGACCCGTCCATCCCGGCCAGATCTGCTTCTTCCGGGACGATCACGGTCGTGTCGTCTGCCACCCTCGCCGGCGGGCGTGGGGTGCCCACACCGTCGGTGGTCGCCACGAACCGCACCCGACCAGGTCGGGCGGGGCCCCGGGCCAGCCCACCCCGCTGACCGTCGAGGAACACCACCTTCCCGTCATCGGTGCGCACCACGTTCACGGCATGGGAAACCCTGTCGCCCTCACCGGTCATCACCAGCACACCCCGGGCACCCGGCTCCGCCCCGGCCATCACCTCCACCACCGCGTCGTAGTCAGCCACCTCCACCAACGGCCGACCCTCCGCGTACCGCTGCAACCACACCACCGGCGACGGCACCTCAGGCGGCACCTGCCAACCCTCTCCGTCCGCCAACGACATGTCAGTACCAATCACCGCCAACACACAGTTCGTCGCAAACTGCTTTTCCCGGCCCCGGTACGGGTTCACCCCACCCAGCCACGGGAACCAGACCGACACCTCAGCCGGCGACAACTGACTCGGAAGCAACACGTCATCGCGTACCGCCTCACCAGCCACATCCGGTGGGGGTGGCGGCTGGTGTGGCGCGGTCGCCTGGCCGGGCAGCGACGATTCGTCCTGGATGCGCGGACGCACGTCACCGCGTACCGCGCCGGCCACGCCCGCCGAAGGGTCCGCCTCGACCGGCGGGGTCGACGTCGACGTGGTCCGCGCTGCCACGTCCACGTGGTGCGCGAGGGCCGACGGGTCACGGGGGCGGTCGGTCCCGTCCGGTGTCAGGACGATGTACCAGATGCCGTCCGGTCCGGCGTCCTCGCCGGCCCGGTCGTTGGCCCAGGTGCCGAGCATCCGCATGCTGCCGGTGTGGATCTGGTTGCGGGCGGGTTCGTACCAGTGCAGTTGCGTGGTGGGCAGGACCACCCCGGCGGCGGCCGTGGACCCGGCCACGGCCAGCACCCGGGCACCGGGGCGCTGATCGGCCGGCAGTTCACGGGTCGGCCGGCTCACGGTGAACCCGAGCCCGGGGACGGCGTCCAGCATGTCGGCGAGCATGTCGGCGAGCATGTCGGCGCGGTACTGCGGGGTGTACGCCAGCCAGGCGGCGGCCACGGCGTCGGGGCGGCCGGTCTCCACCGGTCCGGCCGGCGGGGTGCTGGTGGGCTCCGGCCAGGCCGTGGTGTCCAGGCCGTCGGCCAATGCTCGTAGGCCAGCGGTGTCAACCGGCGGGACGGCCTGGGTGACCCACCGGTGGGCCAGGTATCCCTGGTGTCGGTTCAGGTTCTCCACCAGGCCGGTCACCGCCGTGGCGAAGTCGTGCCGCGACTCGATCTCCGCCTCGTGCAGGATCTCCAGCCGGGAGTGCACGTCGGGCCGGCCCCGGTGGGCGGCCAGGTCGTCCTGGACGCGCTGCGGCAGCCGCCGCACGGCGTCGTCGAGGGTCTCCGGGCGGCCGGTGACGTCCAGCCGCACCATCTCTCCACCCGGATAGGCGAGGTACGGCGGCTCGGCGCTGGTGCCGCCGTTGACCCGCAGTTCGACCGGGACCGTCAGGGTCGCGGCGAGGTCCCGGGCCAGTTGTACCCGGTCCAGTTCGTGTACGGCGGTCTCGTCCGCCGGGGCGGTCGCGGCGTTGCCGGCCTGCCGGGTCGGGTCGGTGCTCAGCACCACGCGTGCCGGGAGCGTGCCGCCGTGCTGGGTGCGTACCGCGCGTTCCAGTTCCGGGACGACGGACCGGCCGTGGCCGGAGCGGGCGATCTCGGCCAACGCCCCGTCCACGTCCACGACCGGGGTGTCGCGCGGGACCGGCGGGACCGGCAATGCCATCGCGTCGACCTGATGTTGCGCCACGTCCCGGGCGGCCACGCGGGCGGTCCTGGCCTCGTCGAGCACCCGGACGGTGTTGGTGTACGCCTGCGCGGCGATGTCGCGGGCCCGGAACTCCTCGTTCGCGGTCTCGGCCTGCCGGCGCAGGTCCGGCAGCTCCGAGCGGACCCGGTCGAGGTGCTGTCCGGCGTCCCGGAGGTCGCTGGTGGCCTTGTCCAGCGCCGTCCGGGCCGCGTCCAGTTCCCGCCGCGCCTGGTCGAGCTCTGCCTGGGCGGCGGCCAGCCGCTGCTCGTCCTGACTGGTTGCGGGGTCGTCGACCGCCTGCCGGGCCGCTGACTCCAGCTCGATCCGCTGGGCCATTTCCGCTTCCAGGACCGGCATCGCACGGTTGAGGTCGCCGATCTTCCGCTCGAGCCGGGCACGTTCGCCTTCGGCGGCGGTGACGGCGTTCCTGGCGGCGTCGAGCGACGCCTCCGCGGTGTCCCGAGCGTCCTGCGCGACCTGTTCGTTCCGGCGCGCCTGGCCGAGGTCGTCGACGGTGCGCTGGAGTTCCTGGGTGGCCTCCTGGAGGCGCTGCCGCATGGCCTGCCGCGGGGCGTCCGGAGCGTCCGGGGCCGGATCGGGATCCTGTGTCGTGGTGTACAGCCGGTCGGCGAGGTGGCGTAGTGCCGGCCCGCGGGCGCCGGTGGCGTTGGCACCGAGGTTGCGGATCGTCTCGGCCCACTGTTGCCGCTGCTGCACGGAGAGGGTGTGGCGCGCCTCCTGCACCAGCGTGGTGACGGCGGCATCGGAGACGTTCAGGCTGGCGAGCGCATCGGCGGTCAGCTGCAGGATCGCCGCGTCCACGGCGTCGACCGGGCCGGGCAGGGCGGCGCCCAGGTAGGCGGCCAGGTTCCCGAGGGCCGACACGGCGGCCGGGTCGGCCAGGTCCGGCCGGGCCAGCAAATCCATCAGTATTTTCTGCCGCCAGGTCAGCGCCCCGGGTGTCGGGGCCGCCGCCGGTGAAATGAGGCCGATCAGGTACCGGTACCCGTCCTCGACGCGGCCGTACCGGGCCAGGGTGAGCAGCGCGACATGGGCGGCGAGCTCGTCGTCGTGGGGCAGCTCCGCCTGCCGGATTTGAAGCTCCCTGTGCACCCGGTCGGAGAGCAGGTCCGCCCGGTGTGTGTCGAGGAAGTCGCGGGAGCGGTCCCAGTTGCCGAGGGCGAGCCACTGGTCGAGGGCTGCGGATACTGCGGGCATCGGGTGGTGCACGACGTGGGCCGGCGGCGGAGGGGTGGCCGCCGCCAGTGGGGTGGCCGCCACCGTCCCGGCCCAGACGCCAGCCGCTGGGGGCAGCGCCGGGATCAGGTCGTCGAGAGTGGAGACGTTCCGCCACGCCTGGGCCAGGGCGGTCACGGTCGTCCCGGACGCGGTCAGCCTGGCGGCGGCGTCCGGTGCCAGGTTGTCGAGCAGGTCGATGTTGTGGTACAGCATCCGCTCGTTGACGTCGAGGGCGTCACGTAGCGCCGCCACGTCGTCGCGGCCGGGTGCCGTGGGGGGCAGCCGGTCGGCCAGGGCTTGCAGGGTTTCCGACCAGTTCTGTTGGGGGTTGATGGTCCACGCGGCGGAGGCGATGGCCCGGAAGGTGTCCAGTGGTCCGACGGCCGGGTCGAGGATGTCGGCCACGGCCCGCAGGATGCCCGCGTCGGAGACGGCCTCCCGCTCCGGCCGGGGCTGGGTCACCCGCGGGTCGGCGTCGATGAGATCCGCCAGCGCCCGCAGCCCGGCCGGGGCGGCCGGGGCGATCGGGGCGGTCGGGTCGATCGGGGCCACCTCGGCCACCGCGTCGGCGAGCACGCGGTGGCGGGCCGCTGCGTCGGCCGCGTCGAGGTAGTCGAAGGCGGCCGTCAGTTGTCCGGCGCGGATCGCGTCGAGCAGGGCCTGGTGCCGGTCGAGTACCGGATCGCCGGGCGGTGCCGGGGTCGCGTCGGGCTGGGCCGGCTGGGCCGGGGGTGGCGCCGGCCGGGCCTGCTGCTGGTCCTGCGTCAGCCGCGTCGCGGTCGGGTCGGCGCGCAGCAC